>JAPSIP010000126.1 GCA_031178645.1 Paracoccus sp. (in: a-proteobacteria)
GGCGAAAGGATGTGCAGCAGACACAGGCAAAGGGGATCGGGACAGGCGATGTTCCGCTTATATATATTAATCTATGTTAATATTTCTCATAAGTTACTCATATAAGGTCATCAAAAAGGTCTTCACAAACAGTTTAGATCGGCAATTTCCATTCGATAATAAATCATCTTCTACCCATGCGTCACCGGGTCGACTAGAACCTTGTGACCTGGCGCGACCTCTTGATAGACTGAAGGCTGCGCCTGGTAATCCACCGGATGGATGGGCGAAGGGATCGGCTTGAAGTTCAGATCCTCGCTGATCTTCTTCTGGCGCGGGTCGGCAACCGGCACGGCGGCCATCAGCTGCCGGGTATAGCTGTGCTGGGGGTTTTCGAAAACCTGCTGGCGGGTACCGATTTCCACGATCCGGCCCAGATACATCACCCCCACATGGTGGCTGACGCGTTCGACCACGGCCATGTCATGGCTGATGAACAGCATCGAGATCCCCAGATCCCCCTGCAATTCCATGAGCAGGTTCAGCACCTGCGCCTGCACCGACACGTCCAGCGCCGACACGGCCTCGTCCGCGACGATCAGCTTGGGGTTCAGCGCCAGGGCACGGGCGATGGCGATGCGCTGACGCTGGCCGCCCGACATCTCGTGCGGATAGCGGCGCATGAAGCTGCGCGGCAGTTCCACACGGTCGAACAGCGCAGCGATGCGGTCCTTGCGCTCGGACCGGCTGCCGATGCCATAGTTCTCCAGGGGCTCGGCCACCTGGTCATACAGCTTCATATGCGGATCGAGGCTGGCGAAGGGATCCTGGAAGATCATCTGCATGTCACGGCGCGCGCGGCGCAGATCGCGCGGGGACAGGGCCAGGATGTCGGTGCCGCCCAGATCGACCTTGCCCGAGTCCGGTTCGACCAGCCGCAGCAGCGACCGCCCGCAGGTCGATTTCCCGCAGCCGGATTCCCCCACCAGCGACAGGGTTTCGCCCGCATTGATGGTAAAGCTGAGATCCTCGACCGCGTGGACGCGGGCTGTGGTGCGGCGCAAAAGCCCGCCTCTGACGGCAAAGCGCGTAGTCAGGTTTTTCACCGTCAGCAGGGGCTTCGGGTCCTTGACGATGATGGGTTCCGGCGCGGAGACGGTGCCGTCGCGCATCAGGCGCATCCGTTCCGGCGCCGCCTTGCCCGTCATCTCGCCCAGACGCGGCACGGCGGCCAGCAGCATCTTGGTGTAATCCTGCTGCGGGTTCTCGAAGATCTCCTCGACGGGGCCTTCCTCGACCTTGTTGCCGCGATACATGACGACCACGCGGTCGGCCATCTGTGCCACCACCGCCATGTCATGCGTGATGAACAGGACCGCGATCTGCTTTTCGCGCTTCAGCCGGTCGATCAGGGCCAGGATTTCCGCCTGGATGGTTACGTCAAGCGCGGTGGTCGGTTCGTCGCAGATCAGCAGGCGCGGCTCGCAAGCCATGGCGATGGCGATCACGACCCGCTGGCGCATCCCGCCCGAGAGTTCGTGCGGATACTGGTCCAGACGGCGTTCGGGTTCGGGGATACGGACCTGGCGCAGGATCTCCAGCGCGCGGGCGCGGGCCTGGGCCTTGTTCAAGCCGCGATGGACCATCAGCCCCTCGGTCAACTGGTCGCCCACGGTGAAGACGGGGTTTAGCGCCGTCATCGGTTCCTGGAAGATCATGCCGATCTGGTTGCCGCGGATGTCGCGCATCGCGGGCGTGGATTGCTGGACCAGGTCGATGACCTTGCCGTCGCCTTGGTCGAACATCAGCCGGCCATTGGCGATGGTGCCGCCGCCGAATTCCACCAGCCGCATCAGCGACAGCGAGCTGACCGATTTGCCGGACCCGGATTCGCCGACCACGCAGACGCATTCGCCCGGCTTTATGGAAAAGCTGATGTCCTTGACACCCACCACGACGCCATCGCCGGTTTCAAACTCGACGCGAAGTTTCTCAATGGAAACAAGCGGTTTTTCATCCAGCATCAGATCGTCCCCGGTTCGGTGCCTGCCCAAGGCTAGCGACCGCCTGCGAAATGTCAAAGCTGAAACAAGGGGCGGCACATCGCGCGATAAGGCTTGCTTTCCAAATGGGCTTCGATTGAAACTGACCCCATTCCGCAGGTCCGCAGGACCAGGACAAGAACCCGGATGAACCGGGGCATGGGTAAAAAGCCTGAGCAAGGGCACCAACCGTTCTGGCCGCGACCTGCGGGCAGCAACTTCCGACAGGAGAGATTGATGAAGCTTAAGACACTGCTGATGAGCGCAGCCGCCACCCTGGCACTGGCCCCTGCAGCCATGGCCGAACGGGGCAGCGACGGCGCGCTGAACATCATCATGTGGCAGGCGCCATCCACGATGAACCCCTATCTTTCGGGGGGCACCAAGGAACTGATCGCGTCCAGCATGGTGTTGGAGCCGCTGGCCAGCATGAGCCCCGAGGGCGAGCATGTCCCCCGCCTGGCAGCCGAAATCCCGACGCTGGAAAACGGCGGCATTGCCGAGGATCTGAAGTCGGTCACATGGAAACTGCAGGAGGGGCTGAAATGGTCCGACGGCACGCCCGTCACGGCCGCCGACGTGGTGTTCAGCGGCCAGTACTGCATGGACCCCGAGGGTGGCTGTTCGCAGCTTGCAAAGTTCGAGGGGATCGAAAACATCGAGGCCGTCGATGACCTGACGGTCAAGATCACCTTCAAGGAAGCGATGCCCGATCCCTACTCGGCCTTTGTGGGCGCGAACGGGCCGATCATTCAGAAGGCGCAGTTCGAAAACTGCCTCGGCGCCAATGCGCCGACCTGCACGGACCAGAACTTCAACCCGATCGGCACCGGCCCGTTCCGCGTCACGCAGTTCCTGACCAATGACGTGATCACCTTCGAGGCGAACCCCGAATATCGCGACCCGGCCAAGCCTGCCTTCGCGACCGCCACCATCAAGGGCGGCGGCGATGCGGCGGCGGCGGCGCGGGCCGTTCTGGAAACCGGCGAATATGATTACGCCTGGAACACCCAGCTTGCCCCCGACGTGATCGCCGGGATGGAGCAGATGGGCCGCGGCAAGGTCAGTGCGGCCTTTGGCAGCCTGGTGGAACGCATCCACGTCAACCTGACCGACCCGTCCTCGGCCCACCCGGAAGGCGAGCGTTCGACCAATGCCCATCCGCACCCCTTCCTGACCGATCCGGCTGTGCGCAAGGCACTTTCGATGGCCATCGACCGCCAGCTTCTGACGGAAATCGGCTATGGCGCGGCGGGCCAGCCCACCTGCAACTATGTCCCGGCGCCGGAAGCATGGGCCTCGACCAACGAGGAATGCCTGACCCAGGACATCGAGGGCGCCAAGGCGCTGCTCGATGAAGCGGGCTGGACCGTGGGCAGCAGCGGCGTGCGCGAAAAGGACGGCGTGCAGTTGCGCATGGTCTTCCAGACCTCGGTCAACGCGGTTCGCCAGGACTTCCAGGCGCTGATCAAGCAGTGGTGGTCGGAAATCGGGATCGAGACGGAACTGAAGACCGTCGATGCCTCGGTCTTCTTCGGGACCGATCCCGGCTCTCCCGACACGCTGCAAAAGTTCTATGCCGATGTCGAGATGTATGCCGACAACTTCGAAGGCGGCAACCCGGCGCCCTATCTGGCGAAATGGACCTGCGACAAGGCGCCCAGCCCCGCAAACCAGTGGCAGGGGGAAAACATCAGCCGCTTCTGCGACGAAGCCTATGATCAGCTGCTGGCGGAACTGTCGCGGACTGTCGATCCGGCGGAACGCGCCGAGATCGGCAAGCGCCTGAACGACATGCTGACCAAGGACAGCAACGCGATCATTCCGCTGATCTATCGCGGCACGGCCTCGGCCCATTCCAACACCCTGGGCGGGGTCGTCATGAACGCTTGGGATTCGGAACTGTGGAACGTGGCCGACTGGACGCGGGTCCAGTAAATCCCGGCCGGCCCCGAGATTCGTCGCGGGGCCGGATCTTCAAGACAAAGGTTGCATGTGAAGAAAGCTCTGGTCTCGGCCCTGGCGCTGATGATGGCCTCGCCTGCCGTCGCGGAACGCGGCAGCGACGGCGAATTGCGGGTGCTGTACTGGCAGGCCGCCTCGGTTCTCAATCCCTATCTGTCCACCGGCGCCAAGGACGTGGATCCCGCCTCCATGATCCTGGAACCGCTGGCGCTTGTCGCCAATGACGGCTCGTTGATCCCGGTGCTGGCAGCCGAAATTCCCTCGATCGAGAATGGTGGAATTGCCGAGGATTTCGCCTCGGTCACGTGGCGGCTGAAGCCCGGCCTAAGATGGTCGGACGGCACGCCCCTAACGGCGGCCGACGTGGCCTTCACCGCGCAATATTGCATGGCGCCCGATTTCGGCTGCGCCGTCCTTGCCGAGTTCGAGGGCATCAGGTCGGTCGAGGCCGTGGACAACCGCACCGTCCGCATCCATTACGACGCGCCGAAATACCCGCCGCTGCAGGCCTTCGTGGGTGGCCGCACGCCCGTCCTGCAAAAGGCCCAGTTCGAACCTTGCCTGGGCAAGGCCGGCGCAAGCTGCACCCAGCAGAACTTCGGCCCCATCGGCACCGGCCCCTTCCGCGTCACCAGCTTCGAGCCGGGCAATGTCGCGACTTACGAGGCCAATCCCCATTACCGCGACCCGGCCAAGCCCGCCTTCGCCACCGTCACCATCATGGGCGGCGGCGATGCAATGGCTGCCGCCCGCGCCGTGCTGGAGACGGGCGAATTTGACTTTGCCTGGAACCTGCAACTGGCCCCCGATGTGGTGGCCCCGATGGAGGCCGCGGGCAAGGGCAAGCTGATCGGATCCTTCGGCAGCATGGTCGAGCGGATCGAGTTGAACCAGACCGACCCCTCGCCCGCCCTAGGGGACGAAAGGTCCACGCTGGCCCATCCCCATCCCTTCCTGACCGACCCGGCAGTGCGCCGCGCGCTGTCGATGGCCATCGACCGGCCGATCCTGGCGGAACTGGCCTATGGCCCGGCCGGCAAGCCCACCTGCACCATCGTCCCGGTCCCGGAGGACTTCACCTCGGGCCGGGACGAGTGTCTGAAGCAGGACATCCAGGGCGCGAACAGGCTGCTGGACGAAGCGCTCTGGCTGCCCGGCCCGGACGGGGTGCGCCAGAAGGATGGCGTGCCGCTGCGGCTGGTGTTCCAGACCACGGTGAACGCGGTGCGCCAGGACGTGCAGTCGCTGGTCAAGCAATGGTGGGCCGAAATCGGCGTGGCGACCGACCTCAAGACGATCGACGGCACGGTCTTCTTCGGCGGCGATACGGGCAACCCGGATTCGCGCGCGCGTTTCCTGGCCGATGCGCAGATGTTCACCGATGCCTTCTATCTGCCCGATCCTGCGTCATTCCTGGACGAATTCGTCTGCAGCCGCGTCCCGAACGACGAAAACCAATGGCAGGGCAACAATTCCGTGCGCTTCTGCGACCCTGACTTCGACGCC
>JAPSIP010000127.1 GCA_031178645.1 Paracoccus sp. (in: a-proteobacteria)
GCGACCTACCCCGCCCGGTTCCACCGCCGTCTTCGACATACTGGGCGATGTTGAGGTAGTAGTCGGGCGGCAGGATCCCCCGCACGCTGTAGCGGTCGAAGATGATCAGGTCGAAATCCCCGATCCGCTCCATGAACAGTTCCTGGGTCGGGAAGGCGATCAGCGACAATTCGTTGACCGGCACACCATCCGACTTGTCGGGCGGGCGCAGGATGGTGAAGTGGATCAGATCGACCGCCGCGTCGGATTTCAGCAGGTTGCGCCAGGTCCGTTCGCCCGCATGGGGTTCGCCCGACACCAGCAGCACGCGCAGGCGGTCGCGCACGCCGTTGATGCTGATCGCGGCGGTGTTGTTGCGGTCGGTCAACTCACCCCCCTCGGGCGCGTCGAAGCCGATCTGCACGACATTCTGGCCCGCGTGATCCAGCACCAGGGGCAGGCTGATCGGCTGGCCCAGGGGAACGGCCACGACCTGTTCGTCCTCTCCGTCCAGGGACAGGCGCAGGTTGACGGAACCCGTCTGCGCCTCGGGCGGAACGGTTCCCTGATCCTCGATCCGCAGGCGGATGGTGACTTCCTGGTCGATCAGGCCGAAGGCGGGCGCTTCCTCGATCACAAGGCGGCGGTCCCAGTCCTGGGGGCGGCCGGTCAGCAAGACGTGGACCGGCGCGGGGACAGATGCAGGCAGCATCGCCGGATCATGCAGGCGACCGTCGGTCACGGCGATGACGCCCGCAAGCCGGGTTTCGGGTTCGGCGGCGATGGCGCGGGCCATCTCGGTGGCCAGCAGCGTGCCGTCGTCATTGTCCCCCACCGTCACGCGGCGCAGTTCGGTATCGGGCAGCGCGGCGATCTGGCGGGTCATGGCGTCCACCGCGGCGTCCGTCTGCGCGGTCCGCTCTGGCAGGGTCTGGCTGGCGGAACGGTCGTCGATCAGGATCACGATATCGGAAAGCCCGGCCCTGCTGCCGATCTCCAATGCAGGTCCGGCAAGGGCCAGTGCGGCGGCAAGGCCTGCAAGCCCGCGCCAGGCCCAGCCGCGCAGGCCGCGCCACAGCGCAAAGCCCGCCACCAGCAGCGCAAGGACGGCCAGGGCGGCGATCGCCCACCAGGGCAGCAGCGGGTCGAAGCGAAGCTGGGTCATGGGCCAAGCGTCTCCTCGGTCCGCATCCTGTCAAGCAGGGCGGGGACATGGACCTGGTCGGATTTGTAGTTGCCCGTCAGGACATACATGATCAGGTTCACGCCGAACCTGAAGGCCATTTCCCGCTGCATCTCGCCTTCCCAGCCGCCGCCGATGGGAAAGGTGGGATAGCCGTTCTCATCCACGGCCCAGGCCTCGGCCCAGGAATTGCCGCCGATCACCACGGGGCTGACGCCGTCGTTGAGTTGGCGGAAGGGCACGCCCTCGGCCGCCTCGGCACCCGCAGGGGGGGCTTCCAGCCAGACGGGATTCCCCTGCCAGCGGCCCGGGAAATCCGACAGCAGATAGAAGCTGCGGGTCAGGACGTGATCGTCGGGCACGGGGGCCAGCGGCGGGATTTCCAGCGGCGCGGCCAAGGCTTGCAGCGCCTGCGACATGTCGGGCCCGCCCACGCCGGTCACGTCGCCGTCGCGCGTGTCGAACAGGATCATCCCGCCCGAGCGCATGAAGTGGTTCAGCCGCACATAGGCCTGGGGCGAGGGCGCAGGCTGGCTGTCGGTGATCGGCCAATACAGGAAGGTCAGCACCGAGAGTTCGTCCCGGTCCAGGTCGATGGCAACCGGATCGCCCGGTTCGACCGAGGTGCGCTGCGACAACAGCATCGACAGCCCCCGCAGCCCCTCGCGCGAGGCTTCGTCGATGCGGGCGTCACCCGTGACGACATAGGCCAGGGCCACCTCATTCGCGGCGCGGGCCAGTTCCGGGTTCACGTCCTGCGCCATGGCGGGCGGGCCGGGCTGGACCAGAAGCGCCAGCAGCAGCCCGGCTGCTGCGACACGCCCGCCCCGCGCCAGCATGGCCGAGCCAAGCGCATCAAGCGCCAGGATCAGCGCGGCCAGCGCCAGCAGCACGCCTTTTAGGTCGCGCCCGCCGGTCGTGCCCACGGCTTCCACCGTGGCGCCGGGCCATTGGGCCAGGACCAGCGGCCCGCCGGCATTAAGCGCGACCCTGCGTTCACCCGCGGCATAGATGCCCGCCGGGCGGTCCGGGCCAGTGCCAAGCGCCAGGTCCGCTGCCGCGACCGGGGCCATTCCTTCGGCGGCCGAGGCGCGGCCGAAGCCGTCCAGAACCTCTTCCGGCGTCCAGAAGGGTTGCTCGCGGTCGTCGGCGGCTTCCTCGGCCGGGGTGACGCGGGCGGTCTGGACCAGCCTGTCCAGCATCTCGACGAACAGGCCCGAGATCGGCAGGTTCGACCATTCCGCATTGGCCGTGACATGGAACAGCACCACCTGCCCCTGCCCCAGCCGGGCGCGGGTCACCAGTGGCGTATTGTCCGACAGCGCGGCCAGCGTGCGTTCGGCCAGTTCGGGCGCGGGCTGCGCCATCAGTTGCGCGCGTACCGCCACATCCTCGGGCGCGGTCAGGCCCGCAAAGACCCCGTCGGCGGCAAAGGGCGCGATGCCGCGCGGATCCCCCCAGGACAGCGCGCCGCCGATGTCGCGCCCGCCCTGGCGCAGGGCGACGGGGATCAGGGGTTCGTCCTGCAAGCCCTCGAACGCCGCCATGCGTGGCCCGGCAAAGCGGATCAGCAGCCCGCCTTCGTCCACCCAGGCCGCAAGGTCATCGGCCTCGGCCAGATCCACCTGGTCTGCCAGCACGATTACGTCGGGCGCGGTGTTCACCACGTCGCCCAGGCCACCCTCGACCAAGTCGGTCGTGGGTGTCAGTGCGCGGCGCAGGTAGTGAAGCTGGGACAGAAGGTGCTGGCCTTCGGCCTGGCGGTCGGCTTCGCCCACGAGGCCCACCTTGCGGCGCTTCACGCGGTCATCGGCCAGCACGACCGCGCCTGCATGGGCCTCGCCCTCGACCTGGAAGCGGGTGATGCGGTTGCGAAGTTCGGGCGGCAGGTCGATCGCCGTCGGGCGGGTGGTAATTCCGGCGGCGGTCGCCGCCTCTCCGGGCGTCAGGCGAGCCAGTTCGCGTTCGACCCCCTGCGGGTCCGGACCGATGGCCAGGATCGCGGGCGCCGAGTCGTCGGTCGCGGCCAGCGTCAGCGAGGGCGTGTCGCCCGCGTGCAGCGACAGCGCGCGAAGGGCGCGGGCGGGCGGGATAACGGTCACCGGACCACGCTCGGACAGGGCCGCCAGCCAGCCCGCGCGGTTCGGGTGGTCCAGCCCATCCGTGATCCACAGCGTTGCAAGCTGTCCTTCGGGCGCATTGGCCAGCACGGCGGCGGGATCCTCGGGAAGACCGCTAGGCCAAGCGGCGGGCTGCGCGGCCCGCAGGCCTGCAAGCAAGGTATCGGCCGGGGCAAAGGGCAGCGCGCCCTGCGCCGCCTGCCCATCGGCCAGCAGCAGCGCAGCGGGGCGCCCGTCGGCGGCGGCCTGGGTCAAGGCGGATTCGGCGCGGGTCAGGCGGGCGGGCCAGTCAGGCGCTGCGGCCCAACCCGCGTCCAGGACCACCAGCAGCGGCCCGCTTTGCCCCGAGGCCACGACCGGCTTCCAGCTTGGACCGGCAAAGGCCAGGATCAGCGCGGCGACGGCGGCAAGGCGCAGCAGCAGCAGCCACCAGGGCGTCCGTCGCGCGACCGGCACACGGTCCAGCAGTCCCCGCAGCAGCTCAACGCCCGGAAAGGCCACAAGGCGCGGCGCGGGCGGCAGGGCGCGCAGGATCACCCACAGCACCGGCAGCGCGATCAGCGCGGTCAGCACCCAAGGCGCCGCGAAGCCTATGGGACCCAGCATCAACATCAGTCGGCAAGCACCTGATAAAGCCAGCTTAGCGCCGTGGCGGGCGGATGGTCGGTGGAATGGTGCCCGAACTGCCAGCCCGCGCTGTTCGCCTGCCTGCGCAGCCAGTCGCGGCGCTCGGCCAGGCGGGCCAGATAGGCGTCGCGCAGCCCGCCGGCATCGCGGCTGTCATGGCGGATAGCGCCCGACAGCGACCGGAACAGGACCGCGCCGGACCAGGGAAACACCTCTTCGTCGGGATCGAGGACCTGCATCAGCACGCCCTTTACCCCGATCCCGGCGGCGCGGGACAGCAGCCCCTGGACCCAGGCCGGATCGTCCATGAAGTCCGACAGGATCACCAGCCGCTGGTTCGGGCGCAGCAGATCGGCCGAGGGCGCATCGGCGTCGCCCCGCGCGGCCACCATTGCCGCGACCTGTTCCGCCAGCCGGTCGGCCTGGACCCGCCCGGCGCGGGCGGGCTGGCCCAGAAGGCCCACCTTCTCGCCCCCGCGCAGCAGCACCATCGCCAGGGCCAGGGCCAGAAGCTGCGCCCGGTCGGACTTGGTCGGGCGGTCGGCGGTCCCGGCATAACCCATCCCCTGCCCGGCCGAGATCCACAAGCCCACCGCCTGCGCGGTCTGCGCCTCTCGGTCGCGGACGAACTGGGTGTCGGATCGCGCCGAGCGGCGCCAGTCGATGGATCGGGCGGTATCGCCCGGACCTGCGGGGCGGTATTGCCAAAAATCCTCGCCCGGACCGCCCCGCCGCAACCCGTGCGCGCCGGGCGCGATCATCGCGGCCAGACGTTCAGCGGACAGGATCAGCGCAGCCAGGTGACCGCTTGCCGTCTGCGCCCTGGCGCGGAGGTCGGCGGGCGACGCGGTCATGCGGCCTGGCGCGCCCCAAGCCGGTCGTCCAGCAGGTGCCGGATCACGCCGTCCACCGTCTCGCCCCGCGCGCGGGCCGAGAAGGACAGCGCCATGCGGTGACGCAGCACGGGGGCGGCCATCGCCTCGACATCCTCAAGCGTGGGGGCGAAGCGGCCGTTCAGCACGGCCCGCGCGCGGGTCACCAGCATCAGCGCCTGCGCGGCACGCGGTCCCGGCCCCCACATCAGGCTGTCGCCCAAGAAGGGTGCCGTTTCCGCCCCGCCCGGACGGCAGGCGCGGACCAGATCCAGGATCGCCTCGACCACGCCCTCGCCCACGGGCATCTGCCGGATCAGGCGTTGCGCGGCGATCAGACCTTCGGCGTCGAAGGCCGCATGGGCGCGCGCATCCTCGACCCCGGTCGTGGCCAGCAGGATCTGCCGTTCGGTGTCACGGTCGGGATAATCCACGTCGATCTGCAACAGGAAGCGGTCCAACTGCGCCTCGGGCAGCGGATAGGTGCCCTCCTGCTCGATCGGGTTCTGGGTCGCCAGGACATGGAACGGGCGGCCCAGCGGGCGGTGCTGGCCGCTGATCGTGACCTCGCGTTCCTGCATGGCCTGCAGCAGCGCGGATTGCGTGCGCGGGGATGCCCGGTTGATCTCGTCCGCCATCAGAAGCTGGGTGAAGACGGGGCCTTCGATGAAGCGGAAGGCGCGGCTGCCGTCGGGCAG
>JAPSIP010000128.1 GCA_031178645.1 Paracoccus sp. (in: a-proteobacteria)
CTTGACGGTGCATTCAAAGACCGCGTCCTTGCCCGCCAGGTGCGGGGCGCCGTATTCGTCGGGGAACTTGACGTTGACCGTCACGGCCTCATCAGCCTTGGCGCCGATCAACTGGTCCTCGAAGCCAGGGATGAAGCTGTTGGAGCCCAGCACCAGCGGATAATCCTCGCCCGCGCCGCCCTCGAAGGCCTCGCCATCGACGAAGCCCTTGAAGTCGATGATCACCTGGTCGCCTTCCTTGGCCTTGCTGCCCTTCTTGCGATCCTCGAAGGACTGCGCCGATTTCGCCAGGTTCTCCAGCGCCTCGTTGATCGCGGCATCTTCTGCCGGGACGGTCAGCTTTTCCAGGGTCAGGCTGGACAGGTCCACCTCGGGGATGGGGGGCAGCGCCTCGTAGGAGACGTTCACGACCACGTCGTCGCCTTCCTTCCAGGTCTCGCCGTTCTGCATTTCCACCTTGGGCTGGGTCGCGGGACGGTCGCCCGAGGTGTCCAGATGCGATTTCAGCGCGCCGTCGATGGCTTCCTGCATGGCATCGCCCATGATCCGCTGGCCGAACTGCTTCTTCAGCATGGCCATGGGCACCTTGCCCTTGCGAAAGCCCTTCATCTCGACTTCGGGCTGGGCTTCCTTCAGCTTCGCATCGACCGTCGCGGCCAGATCGGCAGCGGGCAGCGTGAACTGGTAGCCGCGCTTCAGACCCTCGTTCTGGGTTTCCTTGACCTGCATCATCGTCCTCGTGTGCCATAAGGGGCCGCCACAGCGGGGGCGACCTGAAAAATTCCCGTCCTTCTAGTCGCGGGGGCAGGTCTCTGCAAGCGGAACCCGCGCGGCGGACAGCGCGTTTTCCGCCGTCCCGCTATGCGAAAGGCCCGCCATGACCCGTTTCAGCGTCATCATCGCCACCGGCCTTCTGGCCGCCGGCACGGGCTGGGGCCAGACCGCCACATCCCCCGACATGGCCCAGCCCCGTGCCGCGACCGCAGCCGCCGCAGCGCAGGACGCCGCCCGCAACCAGGCACCCGGCGCGCAAGTCCAGGGATCACAGTCGGCCGCCACGCAAGAGGCAGGTCAGTCCGGCGAAGGCGACTGCCCGGCCCCGGACACCGTGACCGAACCGGCCACGACGCCGCAGCCGGGAAGCGACAGCACCGAGGCCAACAACGCCGGCAGCAGCGGTTGGAGCGGGGGCTTGCGCGGATCCCACCTAGGCACGAACACCCAAGGCGCGGTGAATGCCTCTCCGACCTGGCAGCCGCCCACGGCGCGGGGTCTGGACCTGACGGGCCGGGCCGAGCCGGTTGCGGCCACAGTTCCTGACTGCTGATCAGTTGAGGATTGGCGGCTGCGGTTCGGCGTCGTCCAGCCGCAGTCGCAACCCGTCGCGGTTCAGGAACTCTCCGTCCCGGATCAGCGTGCGGTCGCCGTTCATCGCGCGGACAAGCTGGTCCAGCCGGCCGCGGGCGATGTCGTCCTCGGCCAGACCCTCGCGCCCCGCGCGGAACAGGACGACCGCGTCCCATGCCACGCCCGATCCGTCCAGCTAGCTTGCCATGTCAGCCCAGCGGATCTTGTCCCCGATCATATGCAGATAGGCCGACCGAAGCAGATCGATGCGCCCGCCGTCTATGCCCAGCAGCACGATCAGCATCGTGAAACCGTCGGTTTCCGACCGAGGGCAGGGCGCGAAACCCCGCCATCAGTATCCCGCGATGAACGGATTGAAGCCGCCGCGCCGGAAGTCGGTGTCCTTCACCAGCATGTCGGGGCCCAAGCTGGACACGTCGTCGGCAATAGGATCCAGGCTGGCGTTCTTGACCTGATACAGGATCTTGACCCAGCCGTTGCAGTCGCCGCAGACCTCGGCCTTGACGGTCGCCTTCCGTCTCGGCGCTGCGATAGCTGATCGCCGCGTTCGATCCGCAGCAGAGGCAGACCACCCGCACCTCGTTCCACTGCTTCGCGCAGCAGCCGCAGGTGGCGTATTGGGTGCTTTCGAAGCCCGCTTGGCCCATGACGGACGACGTGGCGGGCTTGCCGCCGCAGGTGGGGCAGGTGCCGGTCCTGATCTTGACCAGCTTCGATGCATCCAGCGTTGCCGCCAGCCGCGCGAGATGCAGTTGCACCGCCGCGCCGACGAACAGATGCGGGGCCGCGCTGTCTTCGGAGATGCGGTCGGACAGGATGTTTTCCAGCAGCCAATGCCGGTCGGCAATGCCGGAAGCGGTCACAGCCGACAGCGCTAGGCGGGCGGGTTCCGGCATCTCCAGCGCCGCGGCCTCGGCTAGGAAGCGGTCAAGCGTCGCGTGCATCCCTTCATCCATGGCAAGCGCCGCGCGGTCGATGGGGGCATCTGGCTGGCGCGGGCCAGTTCAACCCGGTCCGACGGAACCGGCGTGACAGCGGGCAGTTCGCGTGCCAGCCGCGCCTGCAACGTCGTCAGGTCGGCCAGGAATCGCATATAGGGGGCAAGGTTACCCCCAGCCGCCGGTGACGGTACCCCGTGTCATCGCCCGCAGCGTGCCGCGCGTCCAGAAGGCCGCATAGACGTGCAGGATGAAGACTAGGATGATCGCCACCGCCGCAAGCGCATGGATCAGGACGGCCCAGCGGCGCGTGGGGATGGACACTAGGCCGCCGAAGAACTGTTCCCAGATCATGATGCCCGACACGATCAGCACCACGATTAGCAGCGTCAGACCCCAGAAGATGAACTTCTGGCCAGCATTGTACTTGCCAAGCTCGGGCAGGTTTTCCTCGTTGCCCTTCACGACGTCGCCGATCTGGGAAAGCCATTTCCTGTCGTCCGGCGTGGGCAGGTTCAGCCGCTACAGCTGGATGAACATGACCATGAAGCTGACGAACAGCACCACGCCGATGACCGGATGCAGCCACCGCACCGTCTGCCCGCCGCCGAACAGGCCGGTCAGGAAATACAGCGACGGGTGGAAGAAGGCAAAGCCGGACAGCAGCAGGATCAGCGAGATCGCGGTGATCCAGTGATTTGCCCGGATGAAGGCCCGGTAACGGCTGACCGTGACCGGGCGGGTCGATTCGATCCGGTCGCCCGGTTCGGAATAGACGGGTCGCGACAATCAGACAGCCCCCTGTCGTCCGAGCCGCCGGAACTGACCAGCTTCTCGGCCTCCTTCTCCTCGTGCTCATCGACCTTGTTGGCGCGGGCGAAGATGCCGTGGATCGCGGCACCCCCGGCGGCGACGCCCATGACGGCCAGGCCAGCGGTCTTGGTCACGCCTTTCCATCCTTCGACCACGGGCGAGATTCGCGGATCGTCCGGCAGCTTTTCATAGATCGACGGCTTGTCCGCATGATGCAGCACATAGAAGACATGCGTCCCGCCGACCCCCGCCGGATCATAGATCCCGGCGTTCTCATAGCCGCGCGACTTCAGATCCTCGACCCGTTCGTTGGCATGGGCGATCATGTCGTCCTTGGTGCCAAAGACGATGGCTTCGGTCGGGCAGGCCTTAGCGCAAGCCGGACCGTGGTCTACGGCCACCCGATCGGAACAGAGCGTGCATTTATAGCTCTTGTGATCGACCTTGCTGATGCACGGGATGTCGAAGGGGCAGCCGGTCACGCAATAGCCGCAACCGATGCAGTTTTCGTGGATGAAATCGACGATGCCGTTGGAATACTGCACGATGGCGCCGGGCGCCGGGCAGGCCTTGAGGCAGCCCGGATCCTCGCAATTCATGCAGCCCGTCCTTGCGGATCAGCCATTCCAGATTGTCGGTTTCCGGGTTCACCCATTCCGTGAAACGCATCAGGGTGAACATGTTCGGCGTCAGGTCGTGGGGGTTTTCATAGACCCCCACGTTAGTCTCGACCTCGGGCTTAGTGTCGTTCCACTCGATGCAGGCGGACTGGCAAGCCTTGCAGCCGATGCATTTGCTGACGTCGATCAGCTTGGCGACCTTGGTCAGTTGCCGGCCCGGCTGCGGAACGTCCAGCGTGGCCTAGATGCGGACCACGTCGGACGGCAGCAGGTTGGACGCCATGGGCTGAACCGGAGGGTTCGAGGCCGCGGTCTTGGGTTGGGGCGCGGTTTCGCTCATGCCACCGGCTCCTCGGCTGATGGTTCAAGATGACCATCAAGCCCTTGAATTCAAGCGGTTCCACGTTGGCGTCGCCGACTTGGGGCGTCAGGCTGTTCGGCCCGAAGCCCTTCCTGGCGGCACCAACGAAGCCCCAGTGCAGCGGAATGCCGATCACATGGACGGTCTTGCCGTCCACCTGCATCGGCCGCAGCCGCTTGGTCACCACGGCTTTCGCCCAGACCTCGCCCCGCTTGGACCAGACGCGGACGCGGCCGCCCCGTTCGATGCCCCGTTCGGCCGCCAGTTCCTCGCTGATTTCCACGAAGAACTCGGGCTGCAGCGCGGCGTTCACCGGGTTGTGCTTGGTCCGATAGTGGAAATGCTCGGTCAGGCGATAGGATGTCGCCACGAACGGGAATTCGGGAGCCCCGATCTCGGCGAACCGGTCGGCGGTGCTTTCGAAGACCCTCGCCACCGGATTGCCCCGCATCTTGGGATTGAACACGTTGGCGATGGGGGCCTCGAACGGCTCCATATGGGCGGCGAAGGGACCGTCCCGCATCATGCCCCGGCTGAACAGGCGCGAGATGCCTTCCGGGTTCATGATGAAGGGACGGACCTCGCCCGGCCTGGCTGTGACGGGCATGTCGGGCACGTCATAGCCTTCTCACTTCTCTCCAGTCCACTCGATGATCTTGCGCGACCGATCCCAGGGCTTGCCCTGCGGATCGCAGCAGGCCGCGTTATACAGGATCCGGCGGTTCGCAGGCCACGAGAACGCCCAGTTCAGGAAGGCGCCGGTGTCGTCGGGGTCGGTATTGTCCCGCCGCGCCATCATGTTTCCGGCCTCGGTCCAGCTGCCGGCCTCGGTCCAGCTGCCGGCATAGATCCAGCAGCCGCCCATGCGCCGTCCTGCCGTCCGAAGCGGCGGCCCTTCCTGGCGCCACGTCCAAGGCCAACCCGTGTCGTATTGAAGCGCCAAGGAAAAGCCTGTCCCGACGTCTAGCGCGGAACAAGCCTTTCAAGTTCAGGCAGTAAAACCACGCTTTCCTGTTCGTTCGGATCCGTGCGTGCGATCACCGCCACCACGGGATCAGGACCGGGGTTGAACGGCAGGTGCGGCTCTCCCGCAGGGATATAGACCATGTCGCCCGCGCTTGCGCGCATGTGATGTTGCAGCCGGTCGCCGTACCACATCTCGGACACCCCGCTCAGGACATAGATCGCGGTCTCGTGGCCGCTGTGCAGATGCGCCTTGGCGCGTCCGCCGGCCGGAATCGTCAGAAGGTGCAGGCAGATTCCCGTCGTGCCGACGCTTTCGGCCGAAAGCCCTTCGAGATAGCGGAAGCCCTGCCTGCCGTCGTAGGTCCCGCCCGGCCTGACCAGCCGGCACCGCCCCTCGTCAC
>JAPSIP010000129.1 GCA_031178645.1 Paracoccus sp. (in: a-proteobacteria)
CTGTGGGTGAAGCTGCTGACGGTGCCCTATTACGTGCTGTTCCCGATCATCATGGCGATGTGTTCGATCGGGGTCTATTCAGTCAACTCGAACCCCTACGACCTGTTCGCGGTCGCGTTTTTCGGCCTGCTTGGCTATATCCTGTCCAAGCTGCGCTGCGAGCCCGCGCCCCTGCTGCTGGGCTTCGTCTTGGGCCCGCTGCTGGAGGAGAACCTGCGCCGGGCCATGATCCTGTCGCGCGGCGATCCCACCACCTTTGTCACAAGGCCCATCAGCGCGACGCTGCTGCTGCTGTCGCTGGCCATCTTGGTGCTGGTCTTCCTGCCCCAGATCCGCAAGCGCCGGGACGAGGTCTTCACCGAAACCGACGCCTGAACCCCCAACGAACGGAGATCACCATGACATCCATCACCCGTCGGATCCTGCTGGGATCGGCCCTGGCCCTTGGCCTTGCCGGGGCTGCGGCCGCCCAATTCCCCGAACGCCAGATCACCCTGGTCATTCCCTTCGCCGCAGGCGGATCGACCGATGTCGTGGGTCGCATCGTCGCCGACCGGATGAGCCAGGAACTGGGCCAGCAGATCGTGGTCCAGAACGTCGGCGGCGCGGGTGGCAGCCTTGGCGCGCAGCAGGTCGCCAATGCCGATCCCGACGGCTACACCATCCTGATGGGCACGGTCGCGACCCATGCGCTGAACCCGCTGATCCTGAAGCAGAAGCCCTATGACCCGGTGGCGGATTTCGACCCGGTGTCGCTGCTGGTGCTGGTCCCCAACGTCCTGGCAGTCCATCCCGACGTGCCCGCCCAGACCGTGCAGGAACTGATCGACCTGGCCAAGGCGGAACCGCTGGCCTATGCCTCGTCCGGCAACGGCACGCCGCTGCACCTGTCGGGCGAATTGTTCAAGGCCATGGCGGGCGTTGAAATCGACCACATCCCCTACAAGGGATCCGGCCCTGCGCTGACTGACGTGCTGGGCAACCAGGTGCCGATCATCTTCGACAACCTGCCCTCGGCTTCCGGCCATATCTCCAGCGGCAAGCTGCGCGCCCTGGGCGTGACCACGGCGGAACGCGCGCCCAGCTTCCCCGACGTGCCGGCCATCGCGGAAACCCTGCCGGGATACGAGACCTACAGCTGGAACGCCCTCTTCGCCCCGGCCGGCACGCCGCCCGAGGTGATCGAGGCCTTGGCCGCCGCCGCCCAGGCCACCATGGCCGATCCGGCCGTCGTCGAGCGCATGGGAGAGTTTTCGGCCACGGTCGTCGCCTCGACCCCGGCCGAACTGGGCGAACATGTGACGGCCGAGATGGCCAAGTGGGAACCCGTGGTCCGCGACGCCAACGTCAGCATGGATTGAACCAACTGGCCTGACAGGTGTTTGACTGGGCGCGGCCTGCCTGACAGGCCGCGCACGATACAGCCGACGAGGGATGGATGAGCGGACTTCTGGCACTTCTGGACGATGTGGCATCCATTTCCAAGGTCGCGGCGGCGTCCATAGACGACGTGACCGGCCAGGCCATGAAGGCCGGGGCCAAGGCGGCGGGCGCGGTCATCGACGATGCGGCGGTGACGCCGAAATACGTTCACGGCTTCGACGCCAGCCGCGAATTGCCGATCGTCTGGAAGATCGCGCGCGGATCGCTGTTCAACAAGCTGGTGATCCTGCTGCCGGTCGCGCTGCTGTTGTCGGTCTTCGCGCCCTGGGCGATTGCCCCGCTGCTGATGCTGGGCGGCGCCTATCTGTGTTACGAAGGCGCCGAAAAGGTCGCCCATGCCCTTGGCTATGGCGACACCCATGACAGCGAAAAGCATACCCATGCCGAAGGCGACGGCGCAGCGTTGGAGGAAGCGCGCGTGGCGGGCGCCATCAAGACCGACTTCATCTTGTCGGCCGAGATCATGACCATCGCGCTGTCCACGATTCCCGCCACGGACACGCTGTGGATGCGGGCCCTGATCCTGGCCGTCGTGGCGGTGGGGATCACCGTCGCGGTTTACGGATTTGTTGCGCTGATTGTGAAGGCCGACGACCTGGGCGTCCATCTGGCGACGCGGCAGAACGGCCTGTCCTCGGCCCTTGGGCGCGGGATCGTCAAGGTAATGCCGGGCTTCATGAAGACCCTGACCGTCGTGGGCACGGCCGCGATGATCTGGGTCGGCGGCCAGATCGTGCTGCATGGTTTTGCCGAACTGGGCTGGGCCGGTCCCTATGACTGGATCCACCACCAGGCCGAGGCTGCGGCCCACGCCGTTCCGCAGGCTCCGGGGCTGATCGCCTGGCTGGTGACCGCCTTCTTTGACGGCATCTTCGGGCTGGTCCTGGGCATGATCCTGATCCCGATCGCCCATCACATCATCAACCCGCTTTTGCAGGCGACGGTGGCCCCGCTGATGGCCCGCCTGCGCGGGGCGTGATGCGGCCCGCTGACGCAACGGCATGAAATATCTCTTTCCGGGTGGTGGCTTGGAAAGATTGACCATGTGGTCAAAGGGTGTCACCTTCCTGTCATGCGGATGTTGCGTTCGCGTCACCTTGGTCCGTTAGGCCCGGCGCGAACAGCAACTCCATAAGGGGAGGAAATCATGAATAAACTTTTCGCAGCGTCCACCGTGGCGCTGATCGCGTCGCTGTCTGCGGCGAACGCGCAAACCGAGATCCAGTGGTGGCACGCCATGGGCGGCGAACTGGGCGCCAAGCTGGAAGAAATCACCCAGGGCTTCAACGACAGCCAGGATGAATACCGGGTCGTGCCGTCCTACAAGGGCACCTATCCCGAAACCATGACCGCCGCGATCGCCGCCTTCCGCGCGCAGCAGCAGCCCGCCATCGTGCAGGTCTTCGAGGTCGGCACCGGCACCATGATGGCCGCCGAGGGCGCCATCGTCCCCGTCCACCAGCTGATGGAGGAACAGGGCGCCAATTTCGACCCGCAGGCCTATCTGCCCGCTGTCGTGGGCTATTACACGGACACCGACGGCAACATGCTGTCGCTGCCCTTCAACAGCTCGACCCCGATCGTCTATTACAACAAGACCGTGTTCGAAAAGGCCGGCCTGGACCCGAACACCCCGCCGAAGACCTGGGCCGAACTGGAGGAGTTCAGCACCAAGATCAAGGAGTCCGGCGCGGCCAATTGCGGCTTCACGACCCAGTGGATCAGCTGGATCCAGACCGAGAACCTGTCGGCTTGGCACAATCAGCCCATCGGCACCGAACAGAACGGCTTCGGCGGCACCGCGGCGCGCCTGACGCTGAACGGGCCGGTCCAGGTCAAGCATTGGGAAAACCTCAAGCGCCTGTCGGATGAAGGCATCTTCAAATACGGCGGCCCGGTGGGCGGCGACAACGCGGCGCCGATGTTCTATTCCCAGGACTGCGCCATGTACATGGCAAGCTCGGCCAGCCGCGCGGGCGTGATCGCCAATGCCAAGGACTTCGAGGTCGGCTACGGGATGCTGCCCTATTACGACGATGTCGAGGGCGCGCCGCAGAACTCGATCATCGGGGGCGCCTCGCTCTGGGTGCTGTCGGGCAAGCCGGACGAGGAATACGCAGGTGTCGCGAAGTTCTTCGAATACCTGTCCTCGCCCGAGGTGCAGGCGGATTGGGCTTCCTTCTCGGGCTATCTGCCGATCACCCAGGCGGCGATGGACCAGATGGGCACCTTCTATTCGGAAAATCCCGGCGCGGACACCGGCATCAAGCAGATCACGCTGAACGAGCCGACCGAGAATTCGAAGGGCCTGCGCTTTGGCAACTATGTCCAGATTCGCGGCATCATCGACGAAGAGTTCGAGCAGCTTCTGTCGGGGTCCAAGGACGCCCAGGGCGCACTTGACTCCGTGGTCGAACGCGGCAACGCGCTGATCGCCGAGTTCGAAGCCCAAAGCCAGTAAGTACCATCCTGGGGCCGCGCCACCCGCGCGGCCCCATTTCCATTTCTGAAGGCAGGGCTGGATGAAGCGCACCTTATTTCGAAACCAGTTGCTGCCCTGGCTGCTGCTGGCGCCCCAGCTGGCGATCACCTTCGTCTTCTTCCTGTGGCCTGCGGCCCAGGCCGTGCGGCAAAGCTTCCTGCGCCAGGACGCCTTCGGCATCAACACGACCTTCGTGGGCCTGTCGAACTTCAAGGCGCTGTGGAACAGCCCGGAATACCTCAATTCGCTTCAGGTCACGGCGGTCTTTGCGGTGCTGGTCACCGTGCTGTCGATGGGCTTCGCCCTGCTGTTGGCGGTGGCCGTGGACCGGATGATCCGGTCGACCAGCGTCTATACGACGCTGCTGGTCTGGCCCTATGCGGTGGCCCCGGCGGTCGCGGGCATCCTGTGGTGGTTCATCTTCAACCCGACCATCGGGGTGATGCCCTATTTCCTGGATGCCATCGGCTATGACTGGAACCACATCAGTTCCAAGTCTGATGCGATGACGCTGGTGGTGATCGCATCCGCCTGGAAGCAGATCAGCTACAACTTCCTGTTCTTCGTGGCGGGCCTGCAATCCGTGCCCGCGTCCTTGCGCGAGGCCGCCGCCATCGACGGTGCGGGCCCCGTGCGCCGCTTCTTCGACATCACCGTGCCGCTTCTGTCGCCCACAACCTTCTTCCTGCTGGTCGTCAACATCGTCTATGCCATGTTCGACACCTTCGGCGTGATTGACGCCACGACCGAGGGCGGCCCGGCGCAGGCCACCAACATCCTGGTCTACAAGGTCTATTTCGACGGCTTCGTGGGGCAGAACATGGGGTCTTCGGCCGCGCAGTCGGTGATCCTGATGCTGATCGTGATCGCGCTGACGGTGGTCCAGTTCCGCTATGTCGAAAAGAAGGTGGCCTACTGATGATCGAGAACCGTCCCGGCCTGAACCTTCTGGCCCACCTTACCCTGATGCTGGGCGTGGCGATCGTCGCCCTGCCCGTCTGGGTCGCCTTTGTCGCCTCCACCCATACCGCGACCGACTTCATGTCGGGCACGATCCCGCTGTGGCCCGGCCCGCACCTGATCGCGAATTACAGCCAGATGCTGGGCGCAGGCGTGTCCACCAGCGGAACGCCCCCCGTCGGCACCATGATGCTGAACAGCCTGATCATGGCGCTGATGATCGCCTGCGGAAAGATCGCGATCTCGATCACCTCGGCCTTCGCGATCGTCTATTTCCGCTTTCCGTTCCGCAACATGGCCTTCTGGTGCATCTTCATCACGATGATGCTGCCGGTCGAGGTGCGGATCGTTCCGACCTTCCAGGTGGTGGCCGACCTGGGGATGCTGAACAGCTATGCCGGCTTATCCATCCCGCTGATCGCATCCGCCACCGCGACCTTCCTGTTCCGCCAGGTCTTCCTGACCATCCCGGATGAGTTGACCGAGGCCGCGCGCATCGACGGCGCAGGCCCGATGAAGTTCTTCCGCGACATCCTGCTGCCCTTGTCGCGCACCAATATCGCGGCGCTGTTCGTGATCCT
>JAPSIP010000130.1 GCA_031178645.1 Paracoccus sp. (in: a-proteobacteria)
GGCGTATAGGCGTCGACATGGGCTTTCAGCAGGTTCCAGACGCAGCGCGGATCCTGCAACGTGGGATCGGTCTGGACAAAGCCGTCCTCGCCCATCTTGTAGTCCCAGGACGACTTGTCATAGTCGCGCTTTTCCTCGTCATAGCCGGTGAAAAGCCCGTCGGACCAGCCGAACTCGTCCTTCACCAGGAACGAGGCATTGGTGTAGTTGCGGACGTAATCCCACTGCACCTTGTCGTTCTCGATCATCCAGCGGATCATGCCCATCAGGAACACGATATCGCTGCCCGGACGGATCGGGGCATAGTAATCCGACACGGAAGCCGTGCGGGTATAGCGCGGATCGACCACGATCAGCTTGGCGCCGCGATGCGCCTTGGCCTCGGTCACCCACTTGAAGCCGCAGGGATGCGCTTCGGCGGCATTGCCGCCCATGACTATGACAAGGTCGGTATTCTTGATGTCGGTCCAGGAGTTGGTCATCGCTCCACGGCCAAATGTCGGGCCCAAACTGGACACCGTGGGGCCGTGTCAGACGCGCGCCTGGTTATCGAATCCGACGATCCCCATGGACCGGACCGTCTTGTAGGTCAGCCATGCGGTTTCATTTGTCGTTGCCGATGCCGCCAGGAAGCCGGTCGTCGTCCAGCGGTTGACGGGCACGCCGGCCTCGTTCGCCTGGATGAAGTTGGCGTCGCGGTCGTCCTTCAGCGCGCGGGCGATCTTGTCGAGCGCCTCTTCCCAGGTGATGTCCTGGAAGTCGCTGGCACCGGCTGCGCGATAGCGCGGCTTGGTCAGGCGGGTGGGCGCGTGGACGAAATCCTTCAGCGCGGCGCCCTTGGGGCACAGCGTGCCGCGGTTCGTCGGGTGGTCCGCATCGCCCTCGATATGGATCAGCTCGGCAGTTTCGCCGGCTTTCACATCGCCCTTGGAATACATGATGATCCCGCAGGCGACCGAGCAATAGGGGCAGGTGTTGCGTGTTTCCGTGGTCGTGGCCAGCTTGAAGGCGCGCACATGCGCCTGTTCCGCCGCCTCGGCCCCGCCGAAGCCCATGGCCCCAAGCGACGTTGCCGCAACCCCCGCACCCGCAAGCCGTAAGAAGCCGCGGCGCGAAAGGTCGATGTTCATAAGACCCCTCCTGCTGCCTGTCATGAATGAGATAGGTACAAGACCAGCTTTGCTGATGGGGGGGTCGAAAGTCAACGAGGATGAAGGGGATGGGACCGCTATCGTGACCCGGCGATCCCTGCGGCAAAACGCCGCATTCTCTGGTGCGCGGCGAGGGACTCGAACCCCCACGCCGAAGCGGTTGGACCTAAACCAACTGCGTCTACCAATTCCGCCAGCCGCGCACGCCGCAAGCCTTACGGCAGGACGGGCGGGGTGGTCAACGGGTCATCGCAATCGCGATCTGCGCCGCAAGGCGGGCGTTGTTCAGCACCAGTTCGATGTTTGACGCAAGCGAGCGTCCTTCGGTGATCTCAAAGATGCGCTGCAACAGGAAGGGCGTGACCTGCTTGGCGGCGATCTGGCGGGCTTCGGCCTCGGCCAGGGCCTGCTCGATCACGGGGGTGATCTCCTCGCGGGCGATCTCGGCCTCGGGCGGGATGGGGTTGGCGACAAGCTGGCCGCCCTTCAGGCCAAGGCGCGCGCGCATGGCGGCTGCCGCGGCGATATCGGCGGCGCTGTCCATGCGCAGGGGCGCCTTGATGCCGCTGGAGCGTGACCAGAAGGCGGGCAGTTCGTCCTGGCCATAGGCGATGACGGGCACGCCCAGGGTTTCCAGCACCTCCCAGGTCTTGGGCAGGTCCAGGATCGCCTTGGCCCCGGCGGCCACCACCGTCACCGGGGTCTGCGACAGTTCCTGCAGGTCGGCCGAGATGTCGAAGCTGCTTTCCGCACCGCGATGCACGCCGCCGATGCCGCCGGTCGCGAAGACCCGGATGCCGGCCAGATGCGCGCAGATCATGGTGGCGGCGACGGTGGTTGCGCCGGTGCGGCCATTGGCAAGGCAGACGGCCAGGTCTGCGCGCGACAGCTTCATCGCCTGGTCCGCGGGAGTCTGCGCAAGGGCCTCCAAGGCCTCGTCCGTCAGGCCCACATGGATCTGCCCGCCCATCACCGCGATGGTGGCAGGCACCGCGCCGTTGTCGCGGATCACCTGTTCCACCTGCCGGGCCATGTCGAGGTTCTGCGGATAGGGCATCCCGTGGGTGATGATCGTCGATTCAAGCGCGACCACGGGGCGACCCGCCGCAAGCGCGTCTTCGACTTCGGGCGAGAAGGTGAGGGGGGCGGTCATGGCCAGTGTCATGGGACGTCCTTTCCGGAAACATGCGCGGCGGCGGCGTCCACCGCCTGCCGCAGGGCCGCGTCGCGCGGCAGGTGGTTCAGTTCGGCGGCCAGATGGGCCGCAAGGAAGCAGTCGCCCGCGCCGGTCACTCGGGCCACGGTCACCGAAGGCGGCGCGACTGTAAGGGTGGGCGCACCGGCCATCGCCTCGGCCACAGCATGGGGACCGTCGGTCACCAGCACGCGGGCTGCGCCGCGTGCCACCACGGCCTGCGCGGCGGTGGCTGCATCGGGGCAGGCGCGGCCGGCCAGGATCTCGGCCTCGAGGCGGTTCAGGTAGAAGCAGCCGCGACGGGCGGCGATCAGGGGCTCCAGCCGCTCGGCCTTGCCGGGGCTGGCGGGGACGACTCGCAGGTCGGCAGCGGCCAGACGCGGATCGCGGGCGACAAAGGCCAGCAGATCCTCGGTCAGGTTGCCGTCCAGCACGACCGGCGCGGTCCAAGCGGACAGCGCGCCGTCCAGCGGGTCCAGGATGGCGGTGCCGGCATCTTCCAGGCTGTGGACATCGGCAATGGCGGCGATCAGCCCCTCGCTGTCCTCGATGCCCATATAGGTGTCGGTGGGCAGGCCGGTGTCGCGGGCCAGGTGGTCGGTCAGCACGCCCAGCCGTCCGGCCTCGGCCACCAGGGCCTCGCCCTCGGGGTCGCGGCCGACGGCGGACAGGACGGCGGGGCGCAGGCCCCAGCGGGCAAGGGCCACCGCCACGTTCAGTGCCACGCCGCCGGGGATATGGCGGATGCGGCCGGGCACGTCGGCCCCCGGCGCCATGCGGCGGGGCGCGCGGCCGATCACGTCCCACAGCATCGCGCCGATGCACAGGATATCGGGGCGCGAAGTTTGGGGCGAAGGGGTCATTCCTTGGTCCAGTCCTGCATCTCGGCTTCCAGGAAGCGTTCGAAATCGTCCAGATCGACGGGATCGAACTGCCCGAAGCCCTGCATCCAGACTGAGGCTGCGCGCATCCCGTCCGGGTCCAGCTTGCACCAGGTGATCCGGCCGCGCCGTTCCTGCCGGATCAGGCCCGCCGCCGCAAGCACCGACAGATGCTTCGAAATGGCCGCAAGGCTCATCTCGAAGGGGGCGGCCACGTCGCTGACGGCCATGTCGTCTTCCAGCAGCATCGACAGGACGCGACGCCGCGTGGGGTCGGCCAGGGCCGCGAAGATCAGGTCCAGCCGGTCGGGCAAGGGGGCGTTCATCGGGGGTCCAGGCTGGGCGGCAGACCGCAATGGTCAACTGTACGGTTGAATAATGTCGCGTCCGGGCCGCGAACTCAACCCGCATCCCGAAAATGCCGATTTCAGAAGGCATCGGTTTTTCAACGGGTTGGCGTACGGCCCCAGTTGCTTGACTTGGGGGGGGAACCACCCTAGACAGCCGCCAACGGATGACGGGGGCGTGAAACATGGCCGAAGAGCCCCGGAGCGATGTGGACAGGCAGGTCGATGCCGCCCGTCTGCGCGATCTGGAGCGGCGGCTGGCGGAAAAGACCCCAAAGCCCGAAGGTCCCGGACCGATGGGCAAGTACGAACAGGCCAATCTTGCCTGGCGTATGGTGATCGAACTCGTGGCTGGCCTGGGGCTGGGTTTCGGGATCGGATACGGACTGGACTATCTGCTTGGCACGACGCCGATCCTGATGGTCCTGTTCATCTTCTTTGGCCTCGCGGCCGGCATCAAGACGATGATGCGCACCGCGGGCGAGCTTAACCGAAGCTCTGGCACGCCGCCGGAGAGCGACAAGAGGGATTGATCGTGGCGACCGAAGCGCATGGCGAAGCAACCGGCCTGTCTTTCCACCCGATGGACCAGTTCATCGTCCGCCCGCTGTTCGGCGACGGAGAGGTCCACTGGTACACCCCCACCAACGTCACCCTGTGGATGTTCCTGATCGTCGCCGCCACCCTGGCGCTGCTGGTGATGGGATCGCGCGGCCGGGCGATCGTGCCGACGCGCGGCCAGTCCGTCGCGGAACTGGCTTATGGCATGGTCCACAAGATGATCGCCGACATCGCGGGCAAGGACGGGCTGAAGTATTTCCCCTATGTCATGACGCTGTTCATGTTCATCGTCTTCGCCAACCTGCTGGGGCTGCTGCCGCTGGCCTTCACCGTGACCTCGCATATCGCGGTGACGGGCGTTCTGGCCGCGGCCGTCATCATCGGCGTGACGGTGATCGGCTTCGTCAAGAACGGCGTGCATTTCCTTGACCTGTTCTGGATCCGCTCAGCCCCGCTGGCGGTCCGTCCGATCCTGGCCGTGATCGAGGTCATCAGCTATTTCGTGCGTCCGCTGAGCCTGTCCATCCGACTGGCGGGCAACATGATCGCCGGTCATGCCGTGATCAAGGTCTTTGCCGGTTTCGCGGCCATCGCGGCGGTGGCGCCCGTTGCCGTCGTCGCCGTGGTCGGCATGTATGCCTTCGAGGTGCTGGTCGCCTTTGTGCAGGCCTATGTGTTCACCATCCTGACCTGCGTCTATCTCAAGGATGCGCTGCACCCGTCGCACTAGGCGGCGCGCAGCCTGGGGCGGTGCGTGTTCATGCGCCGCCGTCTTTCAACCCGAATTCCAAACTTCCAACCGCAAGGAGCATCATCATGGAAGGCAATATCGGAGAACTGGGCCAGTACATCGGCGTCGGCCTGACCGCATTCGGCATGGGCTTCGCTGCCCTGGGTGTGGGCAACGTCGCCGGCAACTTCCTGTCGGGCGCCCTGCGCAACCCGTCGGCTGCCGCCGGCCAGACCGCCACGCTGTTCATCGGCATGGCCTTTGCCGAAGCCCTGGGGATCTTCTCGTTCCTCGTCGCGCTTCTGCTGATGTTCGCAGTCTGATCCCTTTCATCCTTGCGGCGGGGTGGGGCTTCGGCCCCATCCCTTCGTGACCTGTAAGGCCAAGGGGTAGGACATGATCAGCCTGTTGCAAGAGGCCGTCACCATCGCGGCCGACGAACATACCGAAAGCGTGGCAAGTTCCGTCGCGCATGGCGAGGTCGAGACGGCGACGGGCCTGCCCCAGCTGGACGTCACGACTTTCGCGAACCAGATTTTCTGGCTCATCATCACCTTGCTGGTGCTGTACTGGGTCGTGGC
>JAPSIP010000131.1 GCA_031178645.1 Paracoccus sp. (in: a-proteobacteria)
CTTGACGGTGATCCAGCCCGAGGCCCGCAGCCGCGCCATGTCGCGCTTGACGGTCCGTTCGTCCACGCACCACAGGCGGGCGATCTCTCGCTGGCCGATCGACAATTCGTCGGCCTGCCAGTTATACCGGGTGGTGATCAGCGCCATCAGCCGCAGCACAAGCCGCTGGTCCTGGGGGTCGCCCGCCAGGGCATGGGCCATCATGGCCGACAGGATGTCGTATTTCTTCGCCGCCGCCTCTCGGCCGACGGCCCGGATCCGCTGCATCCCTTGTGCCCGCCCTTGTTCGAACTGCCCCTGCGGCGGCGTTCCCCCGTGATCAGGGGAAAGCATTAAACGCTTTTCACCATCGCGCCTTCATTAGCGTCCTGAGGGGCGATCCTGTCAAGAGATTCGGTTGCAGCGGTCGGGCAACTGCCCGATCCTCGAATGAAGATCCGGTATTATTGGTATAGGGGGACATCCTGGACGTCACCCATTCCGGCCGGAATGTCCCCCAATGGCTCGTGGCTTGGCCTTGCACGTCCCCCCAATCTGTTGCGCGGACCCTGCGTGGCAAGCGCACGCCGCTTGCCCGATTCGCGCAACAGGGGCTGGTTGCGTGATAATCTCGATTCCAGTGAACTTGCCTTTTGCCAAGAACGCAAATCCGGCGTAAAAGCGGAAACGACGACGATCAGCGTCCTTTGCGACAAGGCCCATGATGTATACGCACCAAGACCTCGCCCGCCTGCAGTCCCAGTCCCTGAAAATGCAGGGCTGGATCCGGCGGCAGACCTTCAGCCCGGACAATGAAAAGACCCTGCGCCGCTTTTCAAGCTGGGAAGTGTCGGAACTGATCTTCCGCATGAACCAGTCCACCTTCCGCGGCAAGCTGGCCGCCGATCCGAACCTTCCCCTCGGGGAAGTCGAGGAGGACGGACGCCAGCGGTGGTTCTCACTGGAGGAGATCAACGAACTGCGCCGCCGGGTGCGGGTCAACAAGAAGTCGCTGATGCCGCCCCGCCTGGCTGACCGCCGGGCCTTCCGCGCGGCCATCGCCAATTTCAAGGGCGGCGCGGGCAAGTCCACGGTGGCGCTCCATTTCGCCCATGCCGCCGCGCTTGACGGCTACCGCGTGCTGCTGGTCGATTTCGACCCGCAGGCCACGCTGTCCCATTCGATGGGCCTGACCGACGTGGGCGAGGATCACACCGTCTGGGGCATCATGGCTCGCGACCTGGAACGGGAAACCGACCGAATGAATACCGTCGCCGCCGGGGCGGAATCGGGAACCGCCCTGCCCCAGCGAAAGCTGCCTGCCTCGATCCGCGACATGGGCCTGGGCTCGCTGCGGCCCGGCGACTTCATCAAGCCCACCGCCTGGCCTACCATCGACATCGTGCCAAGCTGCGCCAACGCGGCCTTCGTCGAATTTGCCAGCGCCCAGTACCGGCACCTGAACCCGGAATGGACCTTCTTCGGCGCCGTGTCGCGCTTTCTGGACGCGCTGCCGGACGAGGCCTATGACCTGATCCTGTTCGACTGCCCCCCGGCCATCGGTTACCAGTCGATGAACGCGGTCTTCGCGGCCGACATGCTTTATATCCCCTCGGGCCCCGGCTATTGGGAATACGACTCGACCACCAGCTTCATCGGCCAGCTTGCCGAGGCGCTCGAGGATCTGTCCCACGGATTCGAGAACTTCCCCACGGGGAAGATCGCCCTGCCCAAGGCCTTTGCCGATATCCGCTTCCTGATGACGCGGTTCGAGCCCGCGAACGAACTGCACCAGGCGATGCTGGGTGCCTTCCGCCAGGTCTTCGGCGACCGCATGGCCCAGCACCCGATTGAACTGACCCGCGCGGTCGAACAGTCCGGCCGCTTTCTCAGCTCGGTCTACGAGATCGACTATCGCGAGATGACGCGCGGCACCTGGCGACGGGCGCGCGCAACCTTCGACCAAGCATACGAGGAGTTTCGGTCCCATGTGCTGGCTGCTTGGGACAAGCTGGAGGACAAGGCATGAGCCGCAAGCGCCGCATGTTCGATATCGAGGTTCCCGCCGAAGAGCCCGAAACCTTCCCGGCGGGGAAGGATGGGGACAAGGCGCAGCGCCGGGGGCCGATGGCCACGGCCATCTCCGAGACAGCCGAATCCACCCGCGACCGCGCCGAGCTGGAAGCCCGCATCCGCGCCGAAAACGACGCGCTTGCGCAGGAACATGTCCGGCTGAAGCGGGCAGGGCTGATTGTTGACCTGATCCCGCTGGACGTCATCGACACCCACAAGCTGATCCGCGACCGGGCGCCCGCGGCGGATTTCGAACTGGCCGAACTGGTGTCCTCGATCCGCGACATTGGCTTGTCGAACCCGATCCGGGTCGAGCCGGGCAGGGACGGGCGATACGAACTGATCCAGGGCTGGCGTCGCCTGTCGGCCTATCGCCAGTTGCTGCAGGAAACTGGCGACGCGGATAGCTGGGGCCGGATCCCCGCCGGCATCGCCGCGCGGGGCGATGCCCTGGAACAGCTTTACCGCCGCATGGTCGACGAGAACATGGTCCGCAAGGACATCTCTTTCGCGGAAATGGCGCAGCTTGCCCTGCATTACGCGATGGATCCGCATACCGCCGAACAGGATCCCGACCGGGCGGTGGCGATCCTGTTCAAGTCCGCGGGCTATCAGAAGCGCAGCTATATCCGCAACTTCATCCCCTTGGTCCAGGCCCTGGGCGAGGTGCTGATGTATCCGCAGGAGATCCCGCGCGCCCTGGGCCTCTCGCTCGCGCAGCGCCTGACCGAGGTCGAGGGACTGGCCGCCGCCATCGCAGCCGAGTTCAAGGACTGGGACACCCGCTCGGTCAAGGACGAGCTTGACGTCCTGCGCCGCTTCGCCGGGCAGGGGGGTGATGAACCCGAAGACCGCCCGGCCGGCAAGCCCCTGCGCCCCGCGCTGCCGGAGGGCCGCGCCAAGACCACCTTCCAGATCTCCCGGCCCCAGGGCAACGCGAAATGCACCGCCGCCAATGGACGGCTAGAGGTGCGCCTGTCGCGCGACTTCTCGGCCGTGGACCGGCGCAAGCTGGAAGCGGCGGTTGCCGCCATGCTGGACCAGATCGGCTGACAGGACGGGCAGGGGCGTTGTTGCGGCCCCGCCGTCCGTTAGCGGTGCATGACGGCCAACTTGAAGAAGTAATGCGTTCTTGCTATTCGTAAGGAACAAAAGCGAAAGGTAGCCCAGTCATGTCCGAATCCAGCCTTACGATCAAGGGTCAGACGACACTGCCGAAGGCGGTGCGACATGCGCTTGAACTCCAACCGGGCGACCGCCTGCGCTATGTCATCCTGGACGACGGGCAGGTGCGGCTGATGCGCATGGTCCCGGTGGCAAGCTTGGCAGGTATCCTGCGGCGCGAGGGTCAGCGGCCCGTCACCCTGCAGGACATGGAACACGCCGTGGCCCAGGGTGCTGCACGGGAATGATCGCGCTTGATACGAACGTGGTCGTCCGTTTCCTGGTTCAGGACGACCCCATCCAGGCCGCGCAGGCCACCGCCCTCTTCGCCGGACTGACCGAGGAAACCCCCGCCTGGCTGTGCCGCGAGGTTCTCGTCGAACTCATCTGGGTCCTCGAACGCGCCTACCACCTGCCCCGCGCCGAGATCGCCGGCGCCATCGACGGCCTTCTTGCCGCCCGAGAGGTCGTGGTCGAAGCCCCCGACCGCGTCGGCGCCGCCATCAACCGATATCGCGAAGGCGGAGCAGGCTTTTCCGACCACCTGATCGCCCTATCAGCCCGAAACGCCGGCTGCACCGAGATCTTCACCTTCGACCGCCAGGCAATCGCGAAGGCCGGCATGAGCAGGGTTCCGGTGGCTGTCTGAGGGTGAGTAGAATTGATAGTTGCCTTGGCATGAACAAGGTGAACAGGGCCTTGCTCATCGGGTGCGTACAGTTTCATAGACTTCAATAAAACGGTCGTTTGCAGGTGTTTGTATTTCATGTCTCTTCCCGATGGGGCTGAGCCAAGGATGAAGCATTACTAGGCGCCGCTGCTGTCTGGGGCCTTTAAACGATTGGATCGTCTCGCCCATTGCTTGCGCCATGTCATGAGCTGTTTCCTGCATGGCAGCACCGCTATGCAGAGCCTCGTAGTAAGCCGCGTTAAACCATGACCCCGCGGACATAGAAGCTCTTGTGTCAATTTTGTTGCTTGTGACAAAGACAGGAGTGAGCGTGACCGGGGCAGATTCCGGGGCACAGGTGTTGCGCTCGTGACGCCGGTCTGATTCAAAATCGTATGGGCCTGTCATCGGATGATGCCTTTGAGACGCTAAGCGCCGACAGTTTGCGTCGGCGCGTCGATGATTTGTCACGACGGCTTCAATCGCTCGAGAACCAAGCGACCCACCTGGGCGATCAGCTCACGTCAGCCGAGGTGGCCCAGACCGCCCAGCAAGCCGAGAACCGGGAACTGCGCGATGAGATCGCGCGGCTGAAAAACCTGCCGCCGCAGCCATCCTTCAAGCCCTCCGGGATGGACAAGGTTACGGAACGGGAGGTCTGCAAGAGCGGCGGACCACGGCGGCGACGTGGCTCGAAACGCGACACGGACCGCGTCACCCGCGAGGAGGTGCTGACCGCGGCAGCCCCTCGGGGTCGCGCTTCAAGGGCTACGAAACTTGTCTGGTCCGTGATCTGTCGCTACCGGCGCGAACGCTGGCTGACCCCGGAATGCAAAAGGCTCATTGCGCCTTTGCCGGAGGGACTGCTCGGCGGCTTTGGCGCCAACCTGCGGCGGTTCTGTCTTGTGCTTCATGCCCAGGGGCAGGTGACGACGGAGCGGCTGACTACGATCCTGAACGGCATCGGCATGGAGATCTCCAAGCGCCAGGTGGTGCGCATCCTGACCAGTGGGCTGACGATTTTGTCGCAGAGGATCAGGCGATCCTGCGGAGCGGCCTCGCCACCGCGCCTTATATCAGCGTGGATGACACGGGGGCCCGTCATGCCCGCCGCGACGGCATCACCACGCAGATCGGCGGCACGCGCTTCAGCGTCTTTCGCACAGGCCGCTCAAAGTTACGGCTGAACTTCCTTTCTCTGCTGCGGTCCGGGTGTGAGGACTATGTGATCAACGACGCGGCGCTTGACTATATGCGCCTTCGCAAGGTGGCGCCGGATGTCATCGGCAAGCTTGCTGCCCACCCCGAGACCTCATTTGCCTCGCAGATGGCCTGGTATGATCACTTGATCAGGCTGCGCCTTGACGTCTTCGACCGCACCCTGGTGCGGGAGGTCAGCGAGGCTGCCCTGTGGGGCGCGGTGCGCCACCACGGCCTGATGGGCAACACGGTGGTCGTGTCCGACGATGCCGGGCAGTTCCGCATTCCCAATCACGCCCTGTGCTGGGT
>JAPSIP010000132.1 GCA_031178645.1 Paracoccus sp. (in: a-proteobacteria)
CTCGGCCTGACGCGCATCGGCATAGTCCGAGGTTGCGGGGATGCCGTTCACGCCGATGGCCCAGACGGGTTCATAGGCCAGCAGGATCGTGGCGTTCTTCTGATCGCCCGACAGTTTGCCAAGCGCGCCCCGAACCTGGGTTTCCAGCACGTCCTGCGCGCGACCTGCCTCGCGTTCGGCAAGCGTCTCGCCGATGCAGATCAATGGGATCAGGCCGTGGCGCACGGCGGCTTCAGTTTTCAGGCCCACGGTCTCGTCCGTTTCGCCGAAATGCTCGCGGCGTTCCGAATGTCCCAGTTCTACGATGTCGAGCTTGCAGTCGCGCAGCATCACCGGGCTGATCTCGCCCGTCCAGGCGCCCTCGTCCGCCCAATGCATGTTCTGCGCGCCGACCTTGACGCTGGTATCTGACAGCCATTCCTTGACCTGCCGCACGGCGGTGAAGGGCGGGATGACGAACCGCTGGATGCGCGGGTCGCGGTCCTTGTCGGCGGCAGCCAGGCCTTCGGCAAAGACGCGCGCCTGATCCAGCGTCTTGTTCATCTTCCAGCTTGTGCCGATCCAGAAGTCGCTCATGTAGTCCCCCGTTCAGTCGCGTGCGATGGTCAGCCGCAGCCCGGCCCGGTCGATCATGGCGCGATCGGCGGGCGCGGGGGCGGCGTCGGTGATGATGGCGTCGAAGTCGCTCAGGTCCGCCAGGGCGTGCAGGGCGGATCGTCCAAAGCGCGAATGATTGACTAGCAGGACGGCCCGGTCGGCCGCGGCCATCATGGCGCGCTTGGCGCGAACCGCCGCGTCGTCCATGTGGAACGCCCGCAGCCCCGCCACGGCGGGCGTCGAAATGAAGGCCAGGTCCGCGCGCAGCCGCGACAGCGCATCCTCGGTCACGACGCCGAAGAAGCCGTTGAACTTGGCGCTGTAGGTGCCGCCAAGCGCGATCAGCGTCATGCGCGGGGCGTCCTTCAGCCGCTCGATCACGGCAGCGTTGTTGGTGATGACGGTCAGGGGCGCCTTGTCTGTCAGGCTGGCGCCCAGCAGCGCGGCCATCGACCCGTCGTTGACCATCACGGTCATGCCGGGTTCGACCAGATCAAGCGCCGCACGGGCCATGCGGGCCTTGGCGTCGCTGTCCTGCAGCGCGCGGATGCGGAAGTCGCTTTCGAACTGGGTGCCGGCCTCGATGGTCGCGCCGCCGCGCACCTTGCGCAAAAGGCCCGCCTGTTCAAGGTCGTCCAGGTCGCGATGGATGGTCATGCGCGACACGGCAAAGCGGTCGGCCAGATCGTCCAGATCCACGGCGCGCGTGCCGACCAGAAGATCCATGATCGCCTGCCTGCGTTCGTCGCGTTTCACCTGATCCTCCTCGGCTGCGGCGTATGTAACACCACCAGCAGAAATCGCAACATCATTCTTGTGACTTTGTGACGGTGTTTTGTGATTATTGTTGTGATCCGGTGCTGTCCAAGGTATTCACCCCCAAACCGTCGGAGGACCACATGCCGCTCGATTCGCCCAAAGACCCCAAGATTGCCGCCAAGGCGGACCTGGACCCGCAGAACTTCGCGCTTGCCAACTGCATCCGCGCGCTGGCCATCGATGCGGTCAACGCCGCCAATTCCGGCCATCCGGGCGCGCCCATGGGCATGGCCGACGCGGCCACGGTGCTGTTTCGCAACCATTTGAAATTCGACGCGAAAAACCCCGACTGGCCGGACCGCGACCGCTTCGTGCTGTCGAACGGGCACGCCTCGATGCTGCTCTACAGCCTGCTGCATCTGACGGGGTACGAGGACATGACGCTGGAGCAGGTCAGGAACTTCCGCCAGTGGGGTTCCATCACCGCAGGCCATCCGGAATACGGCCATGCCAAGGGGATCGAGACGACGACCGGGCCGCTGGGCCAGGGTCTGGCCACGGCGGTGGGCATGGCGCTTGCGGAACGGCGTCTGGCGGCGGAGTTCGGCGACGATCTGGTCGATCATCACACCTATGTCTTCGTGGGTGACGGCTGCCTGCAGGAAGGCATCGGGCAGGAAGCGATCAGCCTTGCCGGCCATCTGGGCCTTGGCAAGATGATCGTGCTTTACGACGACAACGACATCACCATCGACGGCCCGACCTCGATCAGCTTTTCCGAGGATATCCCGGCGCGCTTCGCGGCCTGCGGCTGGCATGTCCAGAAATGCGACGGCCATGACGGCAAGGCGCTGGATGCTGCCATCGTGGCGGCCAAGGCGGAAACGGGTAAGCCCTCGCTGATCGCGATGAAGACGGTAATCGGCTTCGGCTCGCCCAACAAGGCCGGCAGCTATTCGGTCCACGGATCGCCCCTAGGCAAGGACGAGGCCACGCTGACCCGCGAGGCCATCGGCTGGCCGCACGAGGCCTTCGTGATCCCCGAGGAACTGCTGGCGGAATGGCGCAAGATCGGCACCCGCGGCGCCAAGGACCGCGAGGCCTGGGAAGCACGCCTGAAGGACCGCAGCGCCGACGTGCGTGCGGAATTCGAACGCCGCCTGACGGGCACCCTGCCCGAAGCATACGAGGACGCACTGAAGGCCGCCCGCGATTCGCTGTTCGCGGAACCCAAGAAGGCCGCGACCCGCAAGGCCAGCCAGATGGCGCTTGAGCCGCTGACGGCCGCGCTGCCGGAAATGATCGGTGGATCGGCCGACCTGACCGGGTCGAACCTGACCCGTGTCAAGGCCGTGGACAGCCAGTATACCCGGCAGGCGCCCGGCCGTTACATCGGCTATGGCGTGCGCGAATTTGGCATGGCGGCCGCGATGAACGGCATCAACCTGCATGGCGGCTTCATCGCCTATGGCGGGACGTTCCTGGTCTTTTCCGACTATGCCCGCAACGCGATCCGCCTGTCGGCGCTGATGGGGGTCGGCTCGATCTATGTCATGACCCATGACAGCATCGGCCTGGGCGAGGATGGCCCGACCCACCAGCCGATCGAACATCTGGCATCGCTGCGCGCCATCCCGAACCTGACGGTCCTGCGCCCCGCCGACACGGTGGAAACGCTGGAAGCTTGGGACATCGCGATCCGCAACCGCCACATCCCGTCGCTGCTGGCCCTGTCGCGCCAGGACGTGCCGCAATTGCGCCTTGACGCCGGGGGCGAAAACCTGACCGCCAAGGGGGCCTATGTCATCCGCCAGTTCGGCGAAGGCCGCGACGTCACGCTGATCGCCACGGGGACCGAGGTGCAGCTTGCCGTCCAGGCCGCCGAAACCCTGCACGGCCAGGGCCTCAACGTCGCCGTCGTGTCGATGCCCTCATGGGAGCTGTTCGACGCCCAGCCCGAGGATTACCGCAAGGCGACCCTGGGCGACGCGCCGCGCATCGCAGTGGAAGCCGCGGGCAAGTTCGGCTGGACCCGCTATGTCGCGGCCGAAGATGACGTGATCGGCATGACCGGCTTTGGCGCATCCGCGCCCATTGACCGGCTCTACCAGGAGTTCGGGATCACGGCGGATGCCATCGTCGCCCGCGCCAAGGCGGTGACCGACAAGTAGCGCGTGGCGGTGCGTGGGAGACCACGCGCCCTACGCTCCAATCGGTGGCTTTGCCCCATAGGGTGCGTGCTTTGCACGCACCTTTTCTATTGGTCTGCCAAGGCCTGCGCCGTCACCTCGTCCGTGATCAGCCCTTGCAACCGCCCGCTTTTCAGCGCCGCGCGGATGGCCTCGACCTTTTCGGCCCCGCCTGCGATCAGCACGGTCCGGCTGCCCCCCGGATCGTCCAGCGACGCGGACAGCGTGCGGGCTGAAAGTGTGGTATCCAGCACCCGACCCTCGGCGTCGAAGAAATGGCCCATCATCTCGCCCACGCCGCCCGAGGCGCGGATTTCGCCGATCTCGCGCGGCTCGATCATGCCGGATGCCACAAGCTGCGCGCCCGGATCGACCGTGCCCATGCCGACGATCTTCAGATCCGCGCCATTGGCCAGATCAAAGATCTCCGCAACGCCCGGCTGGTTCAGCAGCACAGCCCGGTCGGATTCCGAGTTGGCGAAGAACGGCACCGGCAGGACATAGGCCTGCGCCCCGGTCCGTTCGGCCAGGCGGTGCATCACATCATGGCGGTTGGCGGAATAATGCCGCGTCAGCCCGCCCAGCAGCGACACGAAGCGGATCCCGTTGGCATCGAAGCGCGGCAGTTCCTGGACCGCCGCAGCAAGCGTGCGCCCGTGGCCGAGGCCAATGGTCTTGTGTTCGCCCCGCTCGATTTCCCGGCGCAGGAAGCTGGCGCCGGCCAGGCCCAGGGCGCGCATGGGCATCCCTTCCTCGCCCAGGTCGGGCGCGACCTCGCAAAAGGCCAGGCCGTAAAGCGCGCAAAGCCGGTCTTCCAGCATCGCGCATTCCACGATCTCGCCGTCGATGCTGACCTTGACCACGCCATCGGCCACGGCGCGGGCGATCAGGCGATGCGCCTTGACGCCCGTGACGCCCAGCCGCTTGGCGACCGCCGCCTGGGTCAGCCCGCCCGCGTAATGCAGCCAAGCCGCGCGGGTCGCGAGGCTTTTTTCCGGATCGATCCCGCCTTGCCGCGCCATCAGCCGGCTTCCTCCATGATGCGGCGCAGCTGGTTTTCGGTCAGCACAACCGGGTTGGCCTTCATCGATGACGATGTGGCCGCGGCCTCGGCGGCCGCGGTCTGCGCCTCGGGGCCGATGCCAAGGGCGGTCAGCGCCGGAAGCCCCGCCCGGTGCGACCAAAAAGCCAGGGCCCGCGTCGCCTCGGGCATCGAGGCGAAGGGCGTATCAAAGGCCGCGCCGATCCAGCGGGCGACCTGGTCCAGCCGCTCGACAGCGGCGGGGTCGCGGGCGGCAGTGCGGTTGGCCATCAGCACAGGCGGCAGCAGCGCGCCGCAGATTGCGCCATGGGGTGCGCCGGTCAGCCCGCCCAGCGGCCCGGCAAGGCCGTGGACTGCGCCAAGCCCGGCATTGGCAAGCGCCAGTCCGCCGCACAGGGACACCCAAGCCATCTCGTCGCGCGCTTCGGCATCCTCACCGTCCATTAGCCGCCGGACCGCGGCCAGCCCGCGCGGGATCGCGTCGCGGCACAGCGCGTCGGTCAGGGAATTGGCGCGGGTGCAGACGAAGGGCTCGATCACCTGGGTAATGGCATCCAGACCCGAGGCCAGCGTGACCGCGCGTAGGCAGCCGTCTGTCAGCGCGGGGTCCACGATCGCCAGGCGCGGCAGCATCCGCGCGTCGCGCAGGCTGACCTTGCGGCGCTGTTCCGGCACGCCGATCACGGCGTTGCGTGTGACCTCGGCCCCGGTCCCGGCCGTGGTGGGAATGGCGACAAAGGGCAAGGGCGCATGATCCAGCGGCAG
>JAPSIP010000133.1 GCA_031178645.1 Paracoccus sp. (in: a-proteobacteria)
CGCACCAGAAAGGCCATCAGCAGGTCGAACTCGGCCCCCGTCAGGTCGATATCGGCCCCCCCCGCGACAACCCGCCGCTGGTCGGGCAGCGCCCGGAAGCCCGCGAACAGATAGCTGCCGGCAGGCTGCGGGGCTTCGTCGCCACCGCTGCGGCGCAGGACGGCGCGGATGCGGGCGGTCAGTTCGCGCGGGTTGAAGGGCTTGCCCAGGTAATCGTCCGCGCCGATCTCCAGTCCGACGATGCGGTCCACGTCTTCCTTCAGGGCCGTCAGCAGGATCACCGGGATGCGCGGCCGCTGGTCTTGCAGGCCCCGGCAGATCTCCAGCCCCGTGCCATCGGGCAGCATCACGTCCAGCACGATCAGGTCCGGCGGCGCATCCGCCACCCGCGCCAGGCATTCGCGCCGGTCCTGCGCGGTCGTCACGCGGAACCCCTGCCCGCCCAGATAGCGGGCCAGAAGGCTGCGGATTTCGGCGTCATCATCGACGACAAGGATATGCGGGCTGCCGGTCATGTTGGTCCTGATCGCCTTTCTGCCACCCGGTATATAGGGGGTGCGCCGCCCCCCCTGCCCGCATTTTTGCAACCGAACGTTTCCGTCCTGCCCTTGGCAATGTTGATTTACAAATCTGGTCCGCCGCGTCGTAGCGGCCCCATTGGATCCCGGCCTGCCGGCGCTATCTACTGATGGGGAAGATCGGCTGGATCGGGGATCAACGGGATGCGCTTTGGGTTTCGTCACGGCGTGGCGGCATTCGCGGTCTGCGGCGCGCTTGCGGCGGGGGCCGCGGCGCTTGGCGTCGGGCAATCCCAAGGCAGCGACGGATCGCAGGTGCTGACCATCCCCGTCGCGCGCGGCGATATCGAGGTGACGGTGCTGGCCCAGGGCACGATCAAGCCCCGCAACCTGGTGGCGGTCGGCGCGCAGGCATCAGGGCGGATCACCACCATCGCGGTCGAACTGGGCCAGACCGTCCAGCAGGGCGACCTGATCGCCGAGATCGATTCCGTCAACCAGCGGAACGCGCTGAAATCCGCAGAATCGGATCTGGCCGTCGCCCGCGCCCAGCGGGTCGAGCGCGAAGCGACGCTGGATCTGGCGCTGCGGACGCTGGACCGGCTGGAAAAGCTGCAAAGCTCGAACCTGACCCTGCAGAACGAATATGACACCGCCGTGTCGAATGTCGCGGTGGCCCGCGCCCAGATCGACGCGCTTGACGCCCAGATCGCCCAGGCCGAAGTCGCGATCCAGACGGCCGAGGCGAACCTGGCCTATACCCGCATCACCGCACCCGCCGACGGCACCGTTCTGGCGATCACTGCACAGCAGGGCCAGACAGTGAACGCCGCGCAATCCGCCCCGACCATCGTCGTGCTGGGCGACCTGACGCAGATGGAGGTCTTTGCCCAGATTTCCGAGGCTGATATCGGACGGGTCGAGCCCGGCCAGAAGGTCTGGTTCACCACCTTGGGCGCGCCTGACCGCCGATACGACGCGGTGCTGGAAGCCGTGGCCCCGGCCCCCGAATCCATCGTGAACGATCCCAGCCTTGGCGGCGGCACCGGATCGGGCAGCACGGCGTCCGAAGCCATCTATTACAACGGCCGGTTTTCCGTGCCCAACCCCGACGGCCGGTTGCGCACCTACATGACGGCCGAGGTTCACATCGTCATGGGCCAGGCGCAGGACGTGCTGACGGTGCCCTCGATCGCGCTTGGCGCGCCGGGGCCGGACGGGCTTTACCGGTTGCAGGTGCAGGGCAGCGACGGTTCGCTTCAGGAACGCGCGGTCAGCGTGGGGCTGAACGACAAGGTCATGGCCGAGATCACCGAGGGCCTGCAGGAAGGCGAGCAGATCGTCACCGGCAGCGGCGCGGCCCAGGGCGGGCCATCAGGCCGCAACCCCCTAAGCGGGATGCGCGGGATGCGGGGCTGATCCGTGGACGGCCAGCCGATCATCCAGCTTGCAGGCATCGGCCGCAGCTACGCCCAGGGCGAGGGCAGCCTGACCGTGTTGCGCGACGTGGACCTGGCGATAATGCCCGGCGAATATGTGGCGATCATCGGCGCGTCGGGGTCGGGCAAGACTACGCTGATGAACATCCTGGGCTGCCTCGACCGGCCCAGCACCGGAACGTACCGTTTTGCGGGCCAGGACATCGGCAGCTTCGACAATACCCAACTGGCCGCGCTGCGGCGCGAAAGCTTCGGCTTCATCTTCCAGCGATACCACCTGCTGCCGGAACTGACCGCCCTTGGCAATGTCGAGATCCCGGCCGTCTATCGCGGCGAGGCGGCATCGGACCGCCGGGCGCGGGCGGCGCGACTGCTGGACCGGCTGGGCATGGGCGCGCGGCTGGGGCATCGCCCGGCGGCCTTGTCGGGGGGCCAGCGGCAGCGCGTGTCCATCGCCCGCGCGCTGATGAACGACGCCAGCGTGATCCTGGCCGATGAGCCCACCGGCGCGCTCGACAGCCGCAGCGGCGAGGAGGTGCTGTCCATCCTGGACGAGCTGAACGCCGACGGTCGCACCATCATCGTCGTGACCCACGACCCTAAGGTCGCCGCCCGCGCCCGCCGCATCATCGAGATCAGCGACGGCCGCATCATCGGCGACCGCCAAAACCAGCCCGCCCCCGTCGCGGCGTCCCGCACGCCCGCCGCGAAGCCCGCCCCCGCCCTGCCCGGCAGCGCCTTCTGGGAGGCGCTGCGCATGGCCGTGGTGTCGATGCGCGCCCACAAGCTGCGCAGCTTCCTGACCATGCTGGGCATCATCATCGGCATCGCATCCGTCGTGTCCGTGGTGGCGCTTGGCGAAGGGTCGCGCCAGCAGGTGCTGGCCAATATCTCGTCGCTGGGCACCAACACGCTGGAGGTCTTTCCGGGCCGCGACTTCGGCGACATGCGGTCAGGCCGCATCAAGACCCTGGTCGCTTCCGACGCCGAGGCGCTTGGCCGCCTGCCCTTTGTCGCGGCGGCGACGCCCGGCACCTCGACCACCGCCACCGTGCGCTTTGGCGCGGCCGAGGCCAATGCCCAGATCAGCGGCGTCGGTGGCGATTATTTTGCCGTAACGGGGTCGCAGATCATCGCCGGGCGCAGCTTCGAGGCATCCGCGGTCAGCCGCATGGCGCAAGAGGTGGTGATCGACACCAACACCCGTGACAGCCTGTTCGGGGGCCGCGACGACAGTGGCGTGGGCCAAGTGATCTATGCAGGCAATGCCATGTTGCGTGTGATCGGCGTAGCCGAAATTGCCTCGCGCGGGCCCGGCGCCAGCCAAACGCTGCGGCTTTACGCGCCCTATACCACCGTGCAGGCGCGCTATCTGGGGACCACCACGCTGTCCAGCCTGACGCTGCGGATCGCGGATGATGCCGACATGGCCGCGGCCGAGGCCGCCGTGACCGAGTTCCTGACCCAGCGGCACGGGACCAAGGACTTCTTCATCGTCAACACCGACCAGATCCGCCAGACCATCACCAGCACGACCGGTGCGCTGACGCTGCTGATCTCGGCCATCGCAGTGATCTCGCTGGTGGTCGGGGGCATCGGGGTCATGAACATCATGCTGGTGTCGGTCACCGAACGGGTGTCGGAAATCGGCCTGCGCATGGCCGTGGGCGCGCGGCGCAGCGACATCCTGCAGCAGTTCCTGATCGAGGCCGTGCTGGTCTGCATGATCGGCGGCCTGCTGGGCATCGCGGCTGCGCTTGGCTTCAACCTGCTGTTCGACCGGCTGTCCACCAGCTTCACGATGATCCAGTCGCCCTGGGCGATGATCGCGGCCTTGGTCAGCTCGACCCTGATCGGGATCACCTTCGGCTTCCTGCCGGCACGCAATGCCTCGCGCATGGATCCAGTGGCTGCGCTGTCCAGGGGGTGACACCGCAGCGTCGAAATGCGCGCGTCGTGAAAATTGGCTGAAAAAGCCGTTGTGTCCCCCGGACAAGCTGCGCAAAGTCTGTTCAGCACGACGGCGCCCCGAAGCGCCGCACAGCAGTCTGGGAGGACACATGAAACTGACGAAGCTGATGGCGGGCCTTGCGGCCGCCACCATCCTGTCTGCGCCTGCCTTTGCGCAGGGCTATCCCGAACGCCAGATCACGATGGTCGTGCCGTTTTCGGCCGGCGGTCCCACCGATACCGTCGCCCGCCTGGTGGCCGAACGGATGTCGGCCGATCTGGGCCAGCAGATCGTGATCGAAAACGTGGGCGGCGCCGGCGGCACGCTGGGCGCAGGCAATGTCGCCAAGGCGGAAGCCGACGGCTATACGGTGCTGCTGCATCATATCGGCATGGCAACGTCCGACACGCTGTATCGCAACCTGCCTTACGAAACGCTGGACGCGTTCGAATATGTGGGCCTCGTGACCGAGGTGCCGATGGTCGTGACGGCGCGGCAGGATTTCGAACCCGCCGACTTTCCGGCCTTCATCGAATACGTCAAGGCCAATGCCGACAGCCTGACGCTGGCCAATGCGGGCATCGGCGCGGCCAGCCACCTGTGCGGAATGCTGCTGATGCAGTCCTTGGAAGCGCCGCTGGTCACAGTCCCCTACAAGGGCACCGGCCCCGCGATGACCGACCTTCTGGGCGGCCAAGTCGACATCATGTGCGACCAGACCACCAATACCACCCAGCAGATCAAGGGCGGCACCATCAAGGCCTATGCCGTGACCACGCCCGAACGGCTGGATCTGTTCCCCGACCTGCCCACCGCCACCGAAAGCGGGTTGGAAACGATGCAGTTCGGCATCTGGCACGGCATCTATACGCCCAAGGGCACCCCGGCCGAGGTGAACCAGCGTTTGTCGGAATCGCTGCAGAAGGCGCTTGCCGACGAAGGCGTGGCCAAGGCCATGGCGGACCTCGGCACCTCGCCCTCGCCGGCCGAGGACGCCACGCCCGAGGCGCTGAAGGCCAAGCTGGAATCCGAGATCGCCCGCTGGAAGCCGGTGATCGAGGCCGCGGGCATCTACGCCGACTGACCAAGCGCCCGCCGCCATGCCTTGGCGGCGGGTTCACCTGACATGTGGGGGAACCATGTCCACGAAACCGAATGACGGCACGGATATCGCCGCAGGCCTTTTTTTCATGGCCATTGCAGGTTTTTTCGCCTGGCAAGGGCTTAGCCTGGACATGGGAACTTCGACGCGGATGGGGCCAGGATATTTCCCGATGGTCCTGTCCGGCCTTCTCTTCATCCTGGGGGCGGTGATCCTGTTCAAGGCCTTCGGGCGGCCCGACGACGAACCCATCGGCCGCTTCGCCTGGCGGGGGATCCTGTTCATCC
>JAPSIP010000134.1:0-491 GCA_031178645.1 Paracoccus sp. (in: a-proteobacteria)
CCGCGCTTGTTGCCGTGGACGACCTCACCCTCGATCCGGTGCAGGTGGCCCAGCATTCGTTCGGCGTCACGGGGGCGGCCGTCCGACAGCGCTTGTCGGATCGCGGTCGAGCTGTAGTCCTGCCCGCCGGTGCCGACCAGCGGCACGACCGTCACGCCGAAGCCTAGTGTCTGACCCAGATCGCGCAGCGTGGCGACATTGCCGGCGCGGTCCTTGCCAAAGACGAAGTCCGCGCCCACCGTGACATGGCTGACGCCAAGGCCCGTCACCAGCACGTCGCGAGCGAAAGCCTCGGGCGAGAGGCCCGCCAGCACCGCCCCGAAGGGCAGTTCGAAAAGCTGTTCGACCCCCAACCGGGCCAGCCTGTTGGCGCGCGATTCGCTGTTCATCAGCCGGAAGGGCGGGGCGTCCGGTGCGAAGAACTGGCGGGGATGGGGCTCGAATGTCACGATGCCCAAGGGTGCCCCGGCCTGGCGCGCAGCCTCGATCAC
>JAPSIP010000134.1:501-5296 GCA_031178645.1 Paracoccus sp. (in: a-proteobacteria)
ACGGCGCGGTGGCCCAGGTGGACGCCGTCGAAATTGCCCATGGCGACAGAGGCGCCGCGGGCGCCTGCCGGAAGTGCTGTCCAGTCGCGATGGATGTGCAAAGGGTGCCCCCACTGGGGCGGCCGGGCGCCCCGTCAGTCGAACTTGCGGCTTGGCGCCAGAACGACCGCCTCGCCTTTCAGGACGACCGTATCACCCACGAGGCAGCGGGTTGCAAGCGTGACCCGCCGTTTCCCGTGGTCGATGCTTTCCACCGTCACCTCGGCCCGGACGGTGTCGCCGGGGCGCACGGGTGCCATGAATTTCAGCGTCTGGCCCAGATAGACCGTCCCGTGGCCCGGAAGCTGTTCCCCGATCACGGCCGATACCAGCCCCGCCGTCAGCATCCCATGCGCGATCCGGCCTTCGAAGATGGTGTCCCGGGCATAGTCGTCGTCCAGATGCACCGGATTTCGGTCGGTCGAGACTTCGGCAAACAGTTCGATGTCGCGGTCGGTCACCTGCTTTTGCAGGTGGCGCGTCATGCCGACCTCGAGATCCTCGATGACGATGGTGCCGCGGGGAAGGTTGTCGAGCATCTTGCGTTCCATGGCCAGAACCGTTGTCGCATGATGCTGCATAGCAGCGAAAGCCCCACCCAGCAAGATTAATGCGGGTAGGGGCTACGAAAGTATAATTTTATTGCTTTCCGGTTTGGGCGCAGGGAAAAGCCCGCTTCGCAACGGACGCGGGCCTTTCATCTATCGTTACCCCCGCGATCAGCGCAGCCTGCCGATGCTGTATTGAGGGGCCAGGGCGCGGCTGCCCAGCCAGTCCAGCAGCAGGACGTTGTCCGGGTTCTCGACATCCGCGCCCAGTTCGTCGGCAGCCAAACCGCCGGTCACGAACAGCGCGTCGATGCCTTGTTCAAGCGCGCCCTTCACATCGGTGAAGATGCCATCGCCCACTGCCAGGATCCGCGCATCCGGCCCCAGGTCCAGCAGCCGTCGCGCCCGGTCATAGATCGGCGCGTGCGGCTTGCCGAAGTAAAGCGACGTGCCGCCCAGGCCTTCGTAATATTCGGCCAAGGCGCCCGCGCAGTAGATCCGAGTCTCGCCCATGTCCACGATCACGTCTGGGTTCGCGCAGAGCATCGGCAAGCCGCGGTCGCGCGCCTGCATCAGGCGGTCGTGGTAATCCGCGGGCGTATCCTTCAACTCGTCAAAGGGGCCGGTGGCGACGATCCCCTCGGCCTCGTCCAGGGGCACGCGGGTGATGGCGGGGCTGCCGGCGAACTCGGCGGGAATGTCGAAGAAGCCGTCGTCCTTGGCGGTGCCGATATGCCAGACCTTCTGCCCGACCGTGCCCGCGAACATGGCTTCCTGCGCGGCATCGCCCGAACTGACCACGATGTCCCAGGCGTCGCGGGGCACGCCCATGCGGTCCAGTTGCGCGATCACGAACTGGTTGGGGCGGGGCGCGTTGGTCATCAGCACGACCTTGCCACCCCCCTGGCGAAAGGCCTGGAGCGCCGCGACGGCGGCGGGATAGGGCTGCTTGCCGTTATGCAGGCAACCCCAGAGGTCGCAGAACAGGACGTCGTAATCTGCGCCGACCTGCGACAGGGACTGGATGATGCGGGTCATCAGACGGCAAGCACCGGGATGATCTGCTTCTTGCGGCTCATGACGCCGGGCAGGACCACGCTGTCGCCGGTCACGGTCACGCCGAAGCTGCGTTCGGCGACCTGGCGGACGAAGTCGTTGGGGACCAGCAGGGTGGCTTCCTCGCGCAGGATATCGACGATGAACAGCAGCACCTGGTCCGCGCCATCGGCGGCCGCGACCGCGGGCATGGCGGCGAGCAGCGCGTCCTTGCGGGCCAGCAGGAGCTGCGGAGCGGTGGTTTCAAGGACCGAGATGCGCAGTTGCTTGCCGCCCAGCTCGTATTCCTTGCTGTCCATGCGCAGAAGCGCGTCTTCTGCAAAGGCGCTGACATCGGACTTGGCCGCGAACATCTCGGCCGCATAATCGGCGATGTTGATGCCCAGGTCGGCGGCCAGTTTCTCGGCCACGGCGCGGTCATGGGTGGTGGTGGTCGGGCTGCGGAATTCGAGCGTGTCCGACAGGATGCAGGTCAGCATCGCGCCCTTCACGGCCTCGGGCGCGCGGGCCATGTCGTCACCGATCAGGTCGTGCATGATCGTGGCGGTGCTGGCCAGCGGGCGCACGGTGATGTTGATCGGCTGGCGGGTCTTGATGCCGCCTGCCAGCAGGTGGTGGTCGATGATCTCGATCACCTGGGCCTTGTCCAGGCTGGCGGGAAGTTCGGCGGGGTTGTTCGTGTCGACCACGACGCACTGGTCGCCCTCGGCCACGTCGGCGATGATCTGAGGCTTGTCCAGGCTCCAGCGGTTCAGCATCCACAGGGCTTCGGTGTTCGGTTCCCCCTGCAGGACGGCCTGGGCAGGGGTCTTGCGGACCTCGTTCAGGTACCAGGCCCAGATGATGGGGGAACCCGTCGAATCCGTGTCGGGGGCGGTATGGCCGAAGACCTTGATCATGATGCACCTTCGCAGCGTCTGGATGTCGGCGGCGTTATAGGGCCGCCCGGGGGCGATGTCCAACGGCGAGGGTGGGGATGGTGCCGGTTGAGGGGATTGAACCCCCGACCTTCGGTTTACAAAACCGCTGCTCTACCGCTGAGCTAAACCGGCATTCCCTGCAATTATCCCGTGGCCGCGGTTTTCGCAAGCCGCCGTAGCCAGCGAAGCGATTTGACTGCACCGGCAGGGTGGATACTGTGCAGCGGCACACGCCGGGGTTGCGGCGACGAAAGGGACGGTTCCGGAATGCAGATGGTCTTTCACCTGGGGGTTCACGCCACGGATGGCGACAGGCTGCTGAAGACCCTGTTGAACAACCGCGACTGGCTGATGCAGCACGGCACCGACGTCATCACCCCGAACCGCCATCGCGGCCTGTTCGAAGAGGCGCTGATGTCGCTGAACGGCGGGCGGGCGAGTGCCGAGATGCAGCAGATTATGCTGGACGCCGTGCTGAACGCCGACAGCCCGGAACGCGCGGTCTTTTCCACGCCCACCTTCATGGGGGCGCCGGGCCGGGTGGTGGGGCAGGCGGGGCTTTATCCGCAGATGGGCGCAAGGGCGGCGGCGCTTACCAACCTTTTCCCCGACCACGAGGTCGAGTTCTTCCTGGCGATGCGCAACCCCGCCTCGCTGATCGCCGAGGTGCTGCCAGTCTTCACCGGCGGGGGCTATCACGTGCTGATGCAGGGCCGCCAGCCGCTGGATCTGCGCTGGCGCGATGCGATCCAGGGCCTGCTGCGCGCCGTGCCGGGCCGCCGCGTGGTGATCTGGTGCCACGAGGACGTGCCCCTGATCTGGCCCGAGATCGCCCGGCTGGCGGGCAACATCCCGCCCGAGGCGCCGCTAAAGGGGGCGATGACATATCTCGAGGATATCCTGACAGGCGCGGGCCTGGCGGAACTGAAGGAATCGCTGGCCGCGCAGGACCAGGTGACCATCGCCAGGCGGCGCGACCTGTCATCGCAGATCATCCGGGACCACGGGCTGCCCGCGGTTCTGGACCAGGTCATCGACCTGCCGGGCTGGACGCAGGATCTGGTGGACCGCGTCACCGCGCAGTACCGCGCCGACGTGGCCGAGATCGCGGTCCTGCCCGGCGTCGAGTTCGTGCTGCCCTAGCGTGCGACCAGCCGGTCGTATTGCGCGGCGGTCAGGTAGCCGGTGGCTTCCTGGTCGTTGGCGCGCTGCCAGGCGGCGATGGCGTTACGGGTGCCCTGGCCGAAGATGCCGTCCACGCCGCGCGTGTCGAAGCCCCGGCGCGTCAGCCCCGCCTGCACGGCCCGGCGCTGCTCGCGGCCAAGGCCCAGGTCGGCCTCGGCCCCGGCTGCGCCAACCGAGGGGGCGGGGGTCGAGGGCGTGGTGGCGGTGCCGCCGGTGCCGCGCAGGATCTCGTTTGCCTGGGCGGTCGTCAGCGATCCGGTCTGGGCATAGTTGCGGTCGCGCTGCCACAGGCCGATGGCGCGGCGAGTGCCGGGGCCGAAGTTCCCGTCGGCGCCGTTGGTGCTGTAGCCCAGCCCGTTCAACTGCCGCTGGATCTGCAGGCGCTGCTGGCGCGTCAGACCGGCCGCATCGGTGTTGGTCGGGTTGGCCGGCGCAGTCGCCGGGGTGCCGCCACCCAGACGCTGGATCCGGTCGCGCGCCTGCGCTGCATAGGCGCCGTTGGGAAACTGGCGCAGATAGGTCTGATAGGCCGCGCGCGTATCGGCGCTTTGCGCCTGGGCATAGGCGGCGCGGTCCTGTTCCTGCTGCAGATACTGACGGGCGATCCCGCCCACGACATCGCCCAGATCCTGCGCCTGCACCGGCGTCAGGGTGACAGCGGCGGCGAATGCCGCAGTAAGCATCATTTTGACCATCAAGGGGCCCTTTCGCGTTCATGCCCCGAGCCGGGGCGTCAAAGCTATATCGCAAAGACGCGCTTCGGGTTCCACTGTCGGATCAAGATGATATGCCACGGAAAAAAGGGCGCCCGAAGGCGCCCCCAAGTCCTGGCCGGACCGTGAAGGCCCGCCCCATTCCGGCAGGATCTTACTTGATCTTGCCTTCCTTGTATTCGACGTGCTGACGGACGACCGGGTCGAATTTGCGGACGGTCATCTTTTCGGTCATGGTGCGGGCGTTCTTCTTGGTCACGTAGAAGTGGCCCGTGCCGGCGGTCGAGTTCAGCCGGATCTTGATGGTGGTCGGCTTCGCCATGTCATTGCTCCT
>JAPSIP010000002.1 GCA_031178645.1 Paracoccus sp. (in: a-proteobacteria)
TCGTGATCGCAGCCGTCAGCGTCGTCTTGCCGTGGTCAACATGGCCAATCGTGCCAATGTTGACATGCGGTTTCGTCCGTTCAAACTTTGCCTTTGCCATGATGGCCTCCTGATCGCGGGGCATGGCGAAGACGGCCCCGAATTGACGTGCGCCGCGATGTATAAGGCGCCTTCGGAAAAATCAAGGGCGCCCGCGCGTGCCCGGCCCGCCCTGCAGGGACTGCCGTATCCGTTGTGTGAAGGAACCATTCCGGGCACAGTTCTGTTCGAGGGCGACCGGGGTGCCCTTGTGTCTTCACCCACCCCGCAGTGGAGGATGTATTCGATGAGCCTGATGAAAACCCTGGGCCGTGTCGCGGCCGGAGTCATTCTTGCCAAGGGCCTTGGCGCCGCCATGCAGCAGCACCAGCAGGGCCGCCCCGGCGGACGGATCCCGCAAAGCCGCAGCGGCCAGGGCGGGCTTCTGGGCGGTCTTTTCGGCAATAACACCGGACCCGGCCAGGGCGGCAACCTGGGTGACATGCTGGGCCAGGTTCTGGGCGGCGGACGGCCCGGCAGCGGGTCGCGCTATGGCGGGCCCCAGTCGCGCGGGGCACAGGGCGGGCTTGGCGGCCTTCTGGACAACCTCACCAACAAGGCCCGCACCGGCGGCAGCACCGGCGGATCGGGTGGCCTGGGCGATCTGCTGGGTCAGCTTGGCGGCGGAAGCAAGACCCGCAGCGCGGGCACCGGCGGGGGCTTGGGCGACCTGCTGGGCGGGCTTCTGGGCGGCGCGGCCGCGGGCGGTGTTGCAGGCAGCTTGGCGCGCAAGGATTCCCAACCCACCAACGACGCCAGCTTTGGCGAGCTGTTCAACGACGCCGTCATCAACAACGGCGAGCCCGAGGTCGCCCCGACCCCCGAACAGAACGCGGTCGCGGGCCTGATGCTGCGCGCGATGATCCAGGCCGCCAAGTCCGACGGCACCATCGACGAGGAAGAAAAGCAGCGCCTTCTGGGCAAGCTGGGCGACGAACTGGACGAGGAAGAGCGCGCGTTCATCCGCGAGCAGATGGCCGCGCCCGTCGATCCCGAGGCCTTGGCCCGCGAGGTGCCGAAGGGGCTTGAATCCCAGGTCTACCTGATGTCGCTTCTGGCCATCGACCTGGATCACGAGGACGAGGCCCGCTACCTGGACCGGCTGGCCCGCGCGATGAACCTCGACCGTCCCACGATCAACGAGATCCATACCGAGGTCGGCGTCACCAAGCTCTACAACTGATCCGGAAGAACGGCCCCTTCGGGGGCCGTTTTCGCAAATGCGTGATCGCCCAATGGTCCGATTGATCCAGCGGTTTGATTCTGCCAGTCTTTTCCCGAAGCCCTTTCACCCAGCCAGTGCCTTTCAGGAGCCAGCCGATGCCCGCAGTCAAAGCCCTTGCCCTTGCCGCCGCCCTGTCCCTTCCAGCCCTTGCCCTTGCGCAATCCGCCCAGGAAGCCGCCGAGGACGCCGTCGAGGCGCGGCACGGCTACATGACCATGCTGGGCATCAACATGGGCCAGCTGGCCGGCATGGCTAAGGGCGAAATCGCTTATGACGAGGCCGGGGCCAGCCGCGCCGCCGCCAACATCATGGCGCTGACCCAATATGACGCGCCGGCGCTGTTCGTCGAAGGTACGTCGTCCGAGGAAATGGACGATTCCGAAGCGCTGCCCGCGATCTGGGAAAACCCCGATGATTTCGGCGCCAAGTTCGCGGCCCTGGCCGAAGCCGCGGCAGGCAGCCCCGAGGCCGTGGCTGGCGGGCAGGAAAGCATCGGCCCCGTGCTTCAAAAGCTGGGCGGCGCCTGCAAGGCCTGCCACGACGACTATCGCCAGGCAGACTGATGCAGGATGGCGCGGCGCAGCGCGAAAGGGTCTGGGACCCCGCGCTGCGCATCTTCCACTGGTCACTGGCGGTCCTTGTGATCGCCAACTGGCTTCTGGGCAAGATCGGCCCCACCGACATGACGCTGCATTTCTGGCTGGGCTACGCGGTGATCGCGTTGCTGGCCTTTCGGCTGGTCTGGGGCTTTGTCGGACCCCCCTCGGCCCGGTTCAGCCGCTTCCTGCGCGGACCGCGCGCCGTGGCGGCCTATGTCCCCGAGATGATGCGCCGCCGCCCCAGCCGCTGGCCCGGCCATAGCCCCGTGGGTGGCCTGGCGGTGGTGGCAATGCTGGCCGTGCTGATCCTGCAGGTGACGACCGGGCTTTTCGCGGATCCCGACGATTATATCAATGTCGGCTCCCTGGCCTCGCAGGTCAGTTCCGACACCTCGCGCATGGCGCTGCGGTGGCATCACCGGGGCGCCGACCTGATCCTAATCCTGGTCCTGCTGCACTGGGCCGTGATCCTGTTCTATCGCCTGTGGAAGCGCGAGGATCTAGTTCGGCCGATGATCACGGGCTGGAAACTGGTGCGCCGCCGCTAAGGGGAACCCTTCCTGCCGGGGCTGGTTGGACAGGGCAACCGAAAGGAACCCCATGTCCACCGACCAGCCCTTCCGCAGCGGCGCGATCGCCAATCCCAGCCTTGCCAAGCCTGATTTCCCCAAGCAGGAACAGCCCTTCCCCGGCCTTGCCAGCCGGATGGATCCCCTGCCCGACCACGGCGAGACCAGCTATCGCGGCAGCGGCCGTTTGTCGGGCAAGCGCGCCCTGATCACCGGCGGCGACAGCGGCATCGGGGCCGCCGCCGCCATTGCCTTTGCCCGTGAAGGGGCCGATGTCGCGATAAACTATCTTCCGCAGGAACAGGAAGATGCGGACAAGATCATCGCCCTGATCCAAGCCGAGGGCCGCAAGGCCGTCGCCATTCCGGGCGACCTGCGCAACGAGGACTTCTGCAAGTCCCTGGTGGCACAGGCGATCGAGGAGCTAGGCGGGCTGGATGTCCTGGTGAACAACGCCGGTCGCCAGCAGTTCTGCGAAAAGCTCGAAGACCTCACGACCGAGGATTTCGACGCGACGATGAAAACCAATGTCTACGCGCCGTTCTGGATCACCCGCGCCGCCCTGCCGCACCTGGATCCTGGTGCCTCGATCATCATCACCTCCTCGGTGCAGGGCTTTTCGGCGTCAGAGCATCTGTTCGACTATGCCCAAAGCAAGGCTGCGAACGTGGCCTTTGCACAATCCCTGGCAAAGCAGCTTGCCCCGCGTGGGATCCGCGTCAATGCGGTCTGCCCCGGACCCTACTGGACGGCGCTGCAGATCTCGGGCGGGCAGCCGACAGAAAAGGCTGCGGAACACGGCAAGTCGCAGCCACTGGGCCGCCCGGGCCAGCCGGTCGAGATTGCACCGATCTACGTGCTTCTGGCGTCCGACGAGGCAAGCTACATCACCGGCGAATATTTCGGTTCGGTCGGCGGCGGCGGGCTGTAGGCAAGAAAGAAATTGCCTCGGCGGGGATATTTTAACCAAGTTGAAAGCAATCCGCCGCAATCTGTCGTCACGGTACAGGCGGGGACGCCGATGACCGTCCAAGGTGAAAGCCCCCTGCCCGCCGCATCATGCCGGCGCGGCAGGGGGCAACCGCTTCATCTTGGCGGAAATATCCTGGGGAGTCCGCCAGGGGCGGACGGGGCAAAGCCCCCGAACAAGAAGCCGTCGAAGGCGGCAGCCCTTCGTCAGTTGAACTTGTTGTCCCGCGGGAAACCGCGCGGGGCCATGCTTCCGGCGCTTGCGCGCTTGCCCAGCCAGGCGGTCAGGTCAGGTTCGGTGCGGGTGCGACCGCCGCTTTCCTGCCAGCGAAGACCCTCCGCCAGGGTGATGAAGGCCGCGTCAGACAGCGTATCGTCGGCGACCAGCCCGCCGCCGCTGCGGTATTTCTGCAGCTTGACGCCCTTGCCGCGCGACATCTCGGGCAGTTCGGACAGCGGGAAGACCAGCATCTTGCGGTTCGTGCCGACCACGGCGACATGATCGCCGCTGACCGGGCGGCACAGCAGGGCGTCGCCATTCAGGACCTGCTTGCCGGTCTTGGTTTGCGCCAGGATGTCGCCGGCCCCGACGACGAACCCGTCCCCCGATTTCGATGCGACCAGATATTTCTGGTCCTCGCGCCAGGGGAACATGGCGATCACCTCGGCCTCGTTCGGCAGGTCGATCATAAGGCGCAGCGGCTCTCCCATGCCGCTGCCACCGGGCAGGCTGTTGGCGGGCAGCGTGTAGAAGCGGCCATTGCCGGCGAAGATCATCAGCTTGTCGGTCGTCTCGGCATGGATGGCCAGGCCCGGGCCGTCGCCGTCCTTGAACTTCAGCTCGGCGTCCAGCGGCTGGTGGCCCTTCATGGCGCGGATCCAGCCCATCTTGGACAGGATCACCGTCAGCGGCTCGCGCTCGATCATGGAATCCATGTCCAGGGGCGCGATCTCCTGCGCCTCGGCGATCTGGGTGCGGCGCTGCCCCTGGGGCTTGGACTTGCCGAACAGGTTGCGCACCTCCTTCAACTCGCCGGCAATCCGCGCCCATTGCGCGCCCTCGTCGGCCAGCATGGCCTGAAGGCCCTGCCGTTCCTCTTGCAGGGCATCGCGTTCAGCGCGCAACTCGATTTCTTCCAGCTTGCGCAGCGCGCGCAGGCGCATGTTCAGGATCGCCTCGACCTGCACCTCGGTGAGGGCGAATTCGGCGATCATGACGGCCTTGGGATCGTCCTCGTTGCGGATGATCTCGATCACCCGGTCCAGGTTCAGGTAGGCGATCAGATAGCCTTCCAGCACCTCGAGCCGGGCGGCGATCTTGTCAAGCCGGAAGGTTGCCCGCCGCACCAGCACGTCGCGGCGGTGGTCCAGGAAGGCGCGCAGCACCTCCTTGAGCGAGCAGACCTTGGGCACGCGCCCGTCGATCAGCACGTTCATGTTCATGTTGAAGCGGATTTCCAAGTCGCTCACGCGGAACAGCGCGCCCATCAGCTGTTCGGGATCGACCGTCCGGGCCTTGGGCTCCAGCACGATGCGGATGTCCTCGGCGGATTCGTCGCGCACATCGGCCAGGATCGGGATCTTGCGGGTCTGGATCAGTTCGGCCAGGCGTTCGATCAGCTTTGACTTCTGGACCTGGTAGGGAATCTCGGTGACAACGACCTGCCACTGGCCGCGGCCCAGATCCTCGACCGCCCAGCGGGCGCGGACCCGGAAGGCGCCTCGGCCGGTGCGGTAGATTTCCGAAATGGTGTCGCGGTTTTCCACGATGACGCCGCCCGTCGGAAAATCCGGCCCCTGCAGGATGCCCGCCAGCGTGTCGTCGCGGGCGTCCGGCGTCTTGATCAGATGCAGGCAGGCGTCCACGACCTCGTGCAGGTTGTGGGGCGGGATGTTCGTGGCCATCCCGACGGCGATGCCCGATGCACCATTGGCCAGCAGGTTGGGAAAGGCCGCGGGAAGCACGATCGGCTCGGTCAGCGTGCCGTCGTAGTTCGGGCGGAAATCAACCGCGTTCTCGGCCAGCCCATCCATCAGGCTTTCCGATGTCGCCGCCAGCCGGGCCTCGGTATAGCGGGCGGCGGCGGGGTTGTCGCCGTCGATATTGCCGAAGTTGCCCTGCCCGTTCACCAGCGGATAGCGCATGGCGAAATCCTGGGCCAGCCGCGCCATCGCGTCATAGATCGCGGCATCGCCATGCGGGTGATAGTTGCCCATCACGTCGCCGGTGATCTTGGCCGACTTGCGAAACGCCCCGCTGGACGCCAGCCGCAATTCGCGCATCGCGTAAAGGATGCGGCGGTGGACCGGCTTCAGCCCGTCGCGCGCATCGGGCAGCGCCCGGTGCATGATCGTGGACAGGGCATAGGTCAGATACCGCTCGCCGATGGCACGGCTGAGGGGCTCGGACTGGGTGTTGTCTTCGGGGTCGATGGGCAGGCTGGACATGCCGCATCAGATAGGACGCGGCAGCCGCGCGGTCCAGCGGGAATCGCGGAACGCCTTTGCGTCGTTGGCGTTGCGCTGCATCATAGGTTAACAAGATCCGAAGGGTCGCAGGGGGGCATCGATGATCAGACTGGGCGCTCTGATTATGGCGACCTTGGCCGCGCTGTTCGTGATCCTGTTTGCCTTGGGTGACGGAAACCTGCGCGCCGACCGCCAGCCCGCCCCTGACGAACGCATGGCCCCGCTAAGTCCGGTCCCCGAACCCGCCGCGCCCGCCGAGATCACCCCGGCCGTGGTCGAGGCCGAAAGCCAGACCCCCCAGCAGGTGCAGCGCTTCCCCGGTCCCGTCCTGCGCCCCTCGCCCGAATATGCGGGCGAAACCCCTGTGGCGACGCCGCTGCCGGATGGGCCGGTGCTTTACGTGACAGGCGACCGGGTCAACATGCGGGCCGGGCCTTCGACAGGCGACCGGGTCGTGTCCTCTCTGGTGCGGGGAACGGCGGTGCAGCCCTTGGGACCGGCGGATGCGGAATGGGTCAATATCCGCGACGCCGATGGCCGTGTCGGCTATGTCGCCGGCCGCTTCCTGTCCCAGACGGCCCCATGAGCCGACGCGTCCTGATCACCGGCTGCTCGTCCGGCATCGGGCTGGATGCCGCGCGGCGGATGCAGTCGCTGGGCTGGCAGGTCGTCGCCACCTGCCGCAAGCCTGAAGACATCGCCGCCCGCCGCGCCGAAGGGATCGACTGCCACCACCTCGAACTGGCCGATGAGGACAGCGTTGCGCGGCTGGTCGAGCAGGTGCTGGCGGGGGGTCCGCTGGACGCGCTTGTCAACAACGCGGCCTTTGCCCTGCCCGGCGCGGTCGAGGACATGCCCCGCGGCGCCCTGCGCGCGATCTTCGAGACGAACCTGTTCGGAACCCATGACCTGACCGTCCGGCTGATCCCGCATTTCCGCCAGGGCGGCGGGCGGATCGTCAACATCAGCTCGGTCCTGGGGCTGATCGGCATCCGCTGGCGCGGGCCTTATGTCGCGACCAAGTTCGCGATGGAGGGCCTGACCGATGTCCTGCGCCTGGAGATGGAGGGCACGCCCGTCAAGGTCATCCTGATCGAGCCAGGCCCCATCGCCAGCCGCATCCGCGCGAACGCGATCCCGCATTTCGAACGCTGGGTGGACTGGCAGAACAGCGCCCGTGCCGACGAATACCGCGCCAGCCTGCTGAAACGGCTTTACGAACCGGCCGCGAAGAAGGACCGCTTTGAACTGCCGCCATCCGCCGTCAGCGACCGGATCGTCCATGCCTTGACGTCCGCCCGGCCCCGGCCCCGCTATTACGTCACGACGCCCACATGGATTTCGGGCACCGCCCGGCGGGTTCTGCCGACGCGCGCTCTGGACTGGTTCGCCCGCCACGGCTAGGGTCCGGGCCAACGAAAGGCGGTGGACATGACTGACGACCCCCTCTTCTACGTGATCGTGGCGGCGATGCTGGCGGTGCTGGCAATCCTGGCCACGGGCATCGGCGGCTTTGCCAAGGGCGGCGAATTCAACCGCAAGAACGGCAACCGGATGATGCGGTGGCGCCTGATCGCGCAGGCGGTGGCCGTGGCGCTGATCATGCTGTTCGTCTGGCTGGGCGGGCGCTGATGGTCGTCCTGAACCGCATCTATACCCGCACCGGCGACAAGGGCGATACCGCCCTGTCCGACGGAACGCGCGTGGCCAAGCACGACCCCCGGGTCGAGGCCTATGGCACGGTGGACGAATTGAACGCGACGCTGGGCCTTTGCCGCCTTCACGCGGCAGGGGACTTGGCCGAACGCATCGGCGTGATCCAGAACGACCTGTTCGACCTGGGCGCGGATCTGGCGCGGCCGAACATGGCTGCCGACGATCAGGCCGGATATCCGGTCCTGCGCATCATCGACGCCCAGGTCACCCGGCTAGAGGCCGAGATCGACGCGATGAACGCCCACCTGAACCCGCTGCGCAGCTTCATCCTGCCGGGGGGATCGGTCCTGTCCGCCCATCTGCACCTGTCGCGCACGGTGGCCCGCCGCGCGGAACGCCGCGCGACCGACCTTGCCACCGGCGGCGATGTCAACGGGGCGGCGATCCGCTATCTGAACCGCCTGTCGGACTGGCTGTTCGTCGCGGCCCGCGTTGCCAACAACGGCGGGGCCGACGACATCCTGTGGGTGCCGGGGGCCAGCCGCTAGGCTTGGCCCGCCGCGCCGGATGCTGGCGCAAACGCTGCGTCGGGGGACGCTTTTGTGTTGTGCATCGCGGCGATCCGCCGGTAACACTGCCCCCGACAATCATGCCCAAGGGGGAGCGCAACCCATGAAGATCCTTGTGCCCGTAAAGCGGGTGATTGACTATAACGTGAAGGCCCGGGTGAAGGCCGACGGGTCGGGCGTCGACTTGGCCAATGTGAAGATGTCGATGAACCCCTTCGACGAGATCGCGGTCGAGGAAGCCATCCGCCTGAAGGAAAAGGGCGCGGCGGATGAGGTCGTGGTTGTCTCGATCGGCGTCAAGCAGGCGGGCGAGACGCTGCGCACGGCGCTTGCGATGGGCGCGGACCGGGCGATCCTGGTCGTGGCCGCCGATGACGTGCACCAGGACATCGAACCCCTGGCGGTGGCCAAGATCCTGAAAGCCGTGGTCGATGCCGAACAGCCCCGCCTGGTGATCGCGGGCAAGCAGGCCATCGACAACGACATGAACGCGACCGGCCAGATGCTGGCGGCACTGCTGGGCTGGGGCCAGGCGACCTTTGCCAGCAAGGTTGAGATCGAGGGCGACAGCGCGCGCGTCACGCGCGAGGTCGACGGCGGTCTGCAGACGATCAGCGTGGCGCTGCCCGCGATCGTGACCGCCGACCTGCGCCTCAACGAGCCGCGCTATGCCAGCCTTCCCAACATCATGAAGGCCAAGAAAAAGCCGCTCGAGGAAAAGACTGCGGCCGATTACGGCGTGGACGTGACGCCGCGCCTCGAGGTGGTCTCGACGCGCGAACCCGAAGGCCGCAGCGCAGGCATCAAGGTCGGTTCGGTCGATGAACTGGTTGGCAAGCTGAAAGAAGCAGGGGTGATCTGATGGCTGTTCTTCTTCTGGGCGAAGTGACAAGCGGCGTCCTGAACCGCGATGCCACCGCGAAGGCGGTCAACGCGGTCGCCTCGCTGGGCGACGTGACGGTGCTGTGCGCGGGCGCCAGTGCCCGCGATGCGGCGGCTGATGCCGCGACCATCGCCGGCGTGGCCCGCGTGCTGGTGGCCGAGGACGCCCGCTATGGCCACCGCCTGGCCGAACCCACCGCGGCGCTGCTGGCGAACCTTGCCGGCGACTACGACCACATCGCGGCACCTGCCACCACCGATGCCAAGAACGTCATGCCGCGCGTGGCCGCGCTTCTGGACGTGATGGTGATCCCCGATGTGTCCAAGGTGGTGGACGCAGACACATTCGAACGCCCGGTCTATGCCGGCAACGCCATCCAGACCGTCCGCTCACGCGACACCAAGAAGGTCATGACCATCCGCACCACCAGCTTCGACGCGGCCGGTCCGGGCGGGAATGCCCCCGTCAGCGATGCGACCCTGGCCGATGACCCGGCGCTGTCCTCTTGGATCGGCGACGAGGTTGCCGCATCGGACCGCCCCGAACTGACCTCGGCGGGCCGGGTCGTCTCGGGCGGGCGCGGCGTCGGCTCGAAGGACAGCTTCGCCATCATCGAGGCCCTGGCCGACAAGCTGGGCGCCGCCGTCGGCGCATCGCGCGCAGCGGTGGACAGCGGCTATGCCCCGAACGATTGGCAAGTCGGGCAGACCGGCAAGGTCGTCGCCCCCGAACTTTATGTGGCCGTGGGCATCTCGGGCGCGATCCAGCATCTGGCGGGGATGAAGGACAGCAAGGTCATCGTCGCCATCAACAAGGACGAGGAAGCCCCAATCTTCCAGATCGCCGACTATGGCCTGGTGGGCGACCTCTTCACCACCGTGCCGGAATTGACCGAGAAGCTGTAAGGCTTCTTCGTTGTTTAAGTACCCCGCAAGGGGTCCGGGGGACGCGAAGTCCCCCGGCGTTCAACCGCCCCCGACCGGGGCGGTTTTTGCGTTGCAGCACCGCCGCCCCCGCCCTATCGTCCCGCCAACAGAAAATGCGAGGCGGCAATGACGGTTCAATCGGTCGGGATCATCGGGGCGGGTCAGATGGGCAACGGGATCGCCCATGTCTTTGCGCTTGCCGGGTTCGATGTCCTGATGACCGATATCGGTCAGGAAGCCCTGGACAAGGCGCTTGCGCTGATCGACCGCAACCTGGAACGCCAAGTCAGCCGCGACAAGATCAGCGCCGAGGCCAAGAAAACTGCCATGGGACGCATCAGGACCACCCTGCGGCTGGCGGATCTGGGCCAGTGCGACCTGGTGATCGAGGCCGCGACCGAGCGTGAGACCGTCAAGCAGGCGATCTTCGAGGATCTGGTCCCGCATCTGAAACCTTCGACGATCCTGACCTCGAACACCTCCTCGATCTCGATCACCCGTCTTGCCAGCCGCACGGACCGGCCCGAGAAGTTCATGGGCTTCCACTTCATGAACCCGGTCCCCGTGATGCAACTGGTCGAACTGATCCGCGGCATCGCCACCGACGAGCCTACCTACAAGACGCTGCACGAGGAGGTGGAGAAGCTGGGCAAGACCGCGGCAAGCGCCGAGGATTTCCCCGCCTTCATCGTCAACCGCATTCTGATGCCGATGATCAACGAGGCGGTCTATACCCTCTACGAGGGCGTCGGAAACGTCAAATCCATCGACGAATCCATGAAGCTGGGTGCGAACCACCCGATGGGACCGCTGGAGCTTGCCGACTTCATCGGCTTGGACACCTGCCTGGCGATCATGAACGTCCTCCATGACGGGCTGGCCGACACCAAGTATCGTCCCTGCCCCCTGCTGACCAAATATGTCGAGGCAGGCTGGCTGGGCCGCAAGACCGGGCGCGGCTTTTATGACTATCGCGGAGAGACGCCGGTTCCGACACGCTGACGCGCGACCCATGTCGCATTCAGGCGCGACGGCGGCCCCAATCCGTTCTTGATTGAACGGATAACCAAGAACCACAGCCAAGAACTACAGGAGGTAAACCATGAAGGCCCTGACCATGACGGCCGCGCTGATGCTGGCCACCACCCTGCCCGCCTTTGCGGATGATGCCGGCACCTGCGGCACGGTGCGCTATTCCGATCCCGGCTGGACCGACATCACCGCGACGAACGGCGTCGCTGCCCTCCTGCTCGAGGCGCTTGGCTATACGCCCGATATCGCCACCCTGTCGGTCCCGGTCGGATACGAGGCGCTGAAGAACGGCCAGACCGACGTTTTCCTGGGCAACTGGATGCCTGCGCAGCAAAAGTTCCGCGACGACCTGGATGCCGCCGGCACCATCCAGGAACTGGTGCAGAACCTTGAAGGCGCCAAGTTCACCCTGGCCGTCAACAAGGCCGGCGCGGATGCGGGGGTTGTCGATTTCGCGGATCTCGACGCGCAGAAGGACGCTTTCGGCGGCAAGATCTATGGGATCGAGCCTGGCGCGCCCGCAAACCAGTCGATCCAGGCAATGATCGAGAACGACGATTTCGGCCTGGGCGATTGGGAACTGGTGGAATCCGGTGAACAGGCGATGCTGGCCCAGGTCACCCGCAGCGGCGATACACCGGTCGTGTTTCTGGCCTGGGCGCCCCATCCCATGAACGAGGCGATCGAGATCACCTACCTGTCGGGTGGCGATGCCCAGTTCGGACCTAACTATGGCGGCGCGACCGTTCATACGCTGGCGCGCACGGAATGGGTCGAAGCCTGCCCGAATGCGGCAAAGCTGTTCAGCCAGCTGGTCTTCGACGTGCCCATGGAAAACGTCCTGATGGGCAAGATCCTGGATGACGGCATGGACGGCAAGGAAGCCGCCCGGGAATGGCTGGCCGAAAATCCCACGGCGGCGGACAAGTGGCTGGACGGCGTGACCACGCTGGATGGCCAGCCGGGTGCCGATGCCGTCAAGGCAGCCATTGCCGGGTGATCCGTTGAAGCCGAACATCCTGATCCTGATGGTGGACCAGCTGTCGGGGGTGCTTTTCCCCGACGGCCCTGCCCCCTTCCTGCACTCGCCGAACCTGCGTCGCCTGGCCGAACGGTCGACGCGTTTCGCCAATACCTATACCGGCAGCCCGCTTTGCGCGCCGGCACGGGCCAGCTTCATGTCGGGCCAGTTGCCGCGCCGGACGCGGGTCTATGACAACGCGGCCGAGTTCGCGTCCGACATCCCGACCTATGCCCATCACCTGCGCCGGGGCGGATACCAGACCTGCCTGTCGGGCAAGATGCACTTCGTCGGCCCCGACCAGTTGCATGGGTTCGAGGAACGGCTGACCACCGACATCTATCCCGCCGATTTCGGCTGGACCCCCGACTATCGCAAACCGGGTCAGCGGATCGACTGGTGGTATCACAACCTGGGTTCCGTCACCGGTGCCGGCGTGGCCGAGATCACCAACCAGTACGAATACGACGACGAGGTCGCCTATCACGCCTGCCGCAAGCTCTATGACCTGTCGCGTGGGCGTGACGAACGCCCCTGGTGCCTGACGGTCAGCTTCACCCATCCGCACGATCCCTTCGTGGCGCGGCGCAAGTATTGGGATCTGTATGAGGGAATCCCGGAACTCGAGCCGCCCGCAGCCATCCCCTATGACGACATGGATCCGCATTCGCAGCGGCTGATGGATGCCTGCGACTGGCGCGCGCTCGACATCACGCCCGACCATGTCCGGCGTGCCCGGCAGGGATACTTCGCCAACATCACCTATGTGGACGAGAAGATCGGCGAGATCCTGGACGTGCTGGACCGCACCCGGCAGGACGCCATCGTCCTGTTCCTGTCCGACCACGGCGAGATGCTGGGCGAACGGGGCATGTGGTTCAAGATGAACTTCTTCGAAGGCTCAAGCCGCGTGCCGCTGATGGTCGCGGCCCCCGGCATGGCGCCGGGGCGGGTCGACCAGCCCGTCAGCACCATCGACGTGCTGCCGACGCTCTGCGACCTGGCGGGGCTGCCGATGGACGAGATCGCACCCTGGACCGATGGCCGGTCGCTGGCCGGCGGCGCAGCGCGCGGACCGGTGCCGATGGAATACGCGGCCGAGGGCAGCGTGTCGCCCATGGTCGCGATCCGCGACGGGCGGTGGAAATACATCGCCTGCAACGCTGACCCCGAGATGCTGTTCGACTTGGAAGCTGACCCGCAGGAACGGATCAACGTCGCGGGCGACCCCGGTCATGCGGGGCCATTGGCCCATCTTCGCGCGATGGCGATGCAGCGATGGGATCTGGACGCCTATGACGCCGAGGTTCGGCAATCCCAGGCGCGCCGCTGGATCGTCTATGAGGCGCTGCGCAACGGGGCCTATTACCCTTGGGACCACCAGCCGCTGCAACTGGCGTCCGAGCGCTACATGCGCAACCACATGGACCTGAACGTGCTGGAGGAAAGCCAGCGGTTCCCGCGCGGGGAATAGGAAAAGGGCCGGTCATCCCGGCCCTTCTTTGTCATGCGTTCTGGGAAGCCTCGGGCTTGTCGCCGCGGTTCTGCATGAACTGGTCGAACTCGGCCTTGTCCTTGGCCTCGCGCAGCTTTTGCAGGAAGTCCACAAATTCGCGGTGCTCATCCTCCAGCCGCTTCAGCGTTTCCTCGCGATAGGCGTCAAAGGCGCTGTTGCCGGTGCTGGGTGCGTAATAGCGGACGTGCGACGCGCGGTTCTTGCAGCCGAACATGCGTTTGCTCCAGATCATATAGCCAAGAAGGGCGAGGCCCAGGGGCCAGAAGAAGACAAAGCCCAGAACCATCGCGATGATCCAGGCAGGGCGGCCGCGTGCATCCAGCCAATCGCGGGCGCGGGTCAGCGGCCCCGACACGCGAGAGGGCATCTGGTAAGCGGGCATTCGATAGGACGCGGTCTGCATTCTGAGGGAACCTCCCATGTTAATGTTAATCACATTTACATAAATGGGCGGCGCGAAGTCCGCGTCAAGCGGTCGTGCGGAAATTATTCGCCGATCAGGCCAAGCCCGCGCAGATAGATGATCGCGCCGCTTTCCAGCATCTCGGACGGGCCGACCGGGCTGCGCCCGCCGGGCTTGCCGCGCAGGAACAGTTCCACCACACCATGGCTTAGTGCCCAGATGTGGTTGGCGACCATGCGGGCGGGCGGACGTCGGTCGGGGGGCAGGCGCTTGGCCATGATCTCGGCCGCGTCGATCAGCACCCGCTGCGCCCGTTCCGATGCCGCAAGCAGATCGGCATTGCCGGCGACCGACAGGCCGGATTCGAACATCGCCATGTAATAGCCGGGGCGTTCGACGGCGAAATCCAGATAGGCCTGGCCCATCCGCATGAAGGCGGTCAGCGGCCGGGGCGTGCCGTTGTCGAAGGCGCGCTCCAGCCGTTCACCAAAATCGACAAAGCCTTGCCGCGCCACTTCTTCCAGCAGGTCGTCGCGGCCCTTGAAATGGCGATAGGGGGCGGCGGGGGATACGCCCGCCCGGCGCGCAGCCTCGGACAGGGTGAAGGCCAGGGGGCCGGTTTCCTGGATCAGAACCGCGGTCGCCTCGACCAGGGCCTGGCGCAGGTTGCCGTGGTGATAGGTCTTGCGGTCGGGCACCTACATGCCTTCGCCGAAATAATCCGACACCAGGGCTTCAAGCGCATCGGCCAGGGCGGCGGCTTCGGGGCCGGATGTGGTCACGGTGATGCTGCTGCCCCGCGGCGCGGTCAGCATCAGCAATCCCATGATCGAATCCCCCGACACGGACATGCCGTCCTTTTCCACCTGCGCCTGTGCGTCAAAACGTTCGACCAGATCGACGAACTTGGCGCTGGCCCGGGCATGGAGGCCCTTTTCGTTGATGATCGCCAGGTGGCGCGTGATCTGCCCCGTCATCCGAAGCGAGAGCCCGTATCGAAGGCCGCCTCGACCGGGACGTTATACGAGTTGATGTATTTGCGCCCGGCCTCCTTGGCGAAGGCCACGGCGTCCGGCACGGGCAGGTGCCGCGATTTTGCCAGCTTGACCAGCATCGGCAGGTTGGCGCCGTATAAGATGGTCCGGTCGCGCATGGCGCAAGCCGGCAAGGACAGGTTCGATGGCGAGCCGCCGAACAAGTCCGTCACCACCACGACGCCATCCCCATTGTCCACCGAATTGGCGGCCGCCTGGATTTCCGCCGTCTTGGCAGCCCGGTCGTGATCGTCCTCGATCGCGACGGCTGCAATGCCGCTTTGCGGACCAACCACATGTTCAACGGCCAGCAGGTATTCCCTGGCCAGGCCGCCATGCGCCACGATCACGATTCCAATCAACGCGTTCCACCACGTTCAACAGCGCGCAGCCGGCCCGTCTCCTGGAAAATGCTTTCGGCATCCCCCAGGGAAGACGGCGCCGGAATGCGACGTTCAAGTTCCCTGTGCCTTATTGACACCGGCCAGCCTGCCTTCGCAAGCGTGCCGGCCACCTTTTCAGCCAAAGTGACGGAACGATGTTGTCCGCCAGTGCATCCAAAACCGACCGCGAGATGCGATTTTCCTTCCTCGAGATGGGCTGGAAGCAGAAACAGGATCATTTCGCACACGCGATCCAGGAATTCCGCAAAGCGCAAATCGTCCGCGACATAGTCCTGCACCGCCTGGTCCCGCCCCGTCAATGGGCGCAGCGAGGCTTCCCAGTGCGGGTTCGCCAGGAAGCGGCAGTCGAACATCATGTCGATGCCCCGGGGCACGCCGCGCTTGTAGCTGAAGGAATGCAGCGACACGCTGAGCCTGCCGTCGGGACGGATGTCGAACCACCGCGTCAGTTCCCCCTTCAGGTCGTGAGGCGACAGTTCCGATGTGTCCACCAGCACGTCGGCCCGAACCCGGATGGGCTGCAGCAGGTCGATCTCGGCCATCACGCCCGCCGCGGGGGCGGTGTCCGGCGACAAGGGGTGCCGGCGCCGGGTTTCGTTGAACCGACGCTCCAGCACCTCGGGGGCGCAGTCGAGGAACAGAACCTCGGGTGCGTAGCGCGGATCCCGCGTCAGCTTGTCGATCAGTTCGATCACGTTGCTGGCGGAAAAGTCGCGGTTGCGCACGTCAAGGCCAAGCGCCAAGGGCTGGGGACGGGCCGTGCCGTCCAGAAGGCGCGGGATCAGCGACAAGGGCAGGTTGTCGATCGCCTCGAAGCCCAGATCCTCCAGCACGTTGATCGCGGTGGACCGGCCCGCGCCGGAAGGGCCGGTGACCAGGACCAGCCGCTGCGCCCCTTCAGAAGGGGCGGCGTCGAGGTTGGTTGGGGTGGGATCGTCGGCCAAGGCGACCATCTTTCCTGACTGAATGGGATGCGGATCATCCGTCATGCGACGCGGCCACCAATCAAAAGCTGCCGCAGCGCAGCGTAAAGATGCGGGCGATAGGGGCCTGTGACAAGGGGCAAGGCCACGCCCAGCACATCATAGCTTCGCGACTGTGGCAGGCGTTCATCAGACCCCGCCCCCAGGTCGACCACCTGAACGACTTGGGCGGGACCGGCGGGGCTGGCGCCAAGGACGCCGATGCCCCGCGCCTCGATCCGGCCAAGAAGCGGGGGCGGGCAACTGGCGACGATCCGGTCGCCATCGCGGCGCAGATCGGTGCGGTCATCCGAAACAAGATCCGCCCCTACGGCCATCAACTGCAGCGCGAGGCTGGACTTCCCGGCCCCTGACGGACCGAGGATGATCAAGCCGGCGGTTCCGAACGCGATCGTGGTGGCGTGAAGCTGCATTCCGAATCACCTCTCCCATCCGATCATCCGCGGATTTCGCTAACATCCGGTTGCGCGTCATGGTCCGGTCATCATGTTGGCGATAACATTACCTGTTTCCGCTAACTGTTCGCGCCAACTTCTTTTTCGCCTCTTTCGGCGTGTTATAGCCCCTTCATACTGCGTCACGATCATGTCGCAAGCCAATGACCAAGGAGCGTCAATACCATGGCCACCCGCGTAAACCCGAACTGCAAACTTGAGGATCAGGGAATCGAGGGCCTCGGCCGGGTTTACTACAACCTCCTCGAGCCGGCGCTGATGACCGAGGCTGTCGCGCGCGGCGAAGGCACGCTGGGCCTGGGCGGGACGTTCCTGGTTTCCACCGGCGCGCATACGGGGCGGTCGCCCAAGGACAAGTTCGTGGTCCGCACGCCCGAGGTCGAAGACACGATCTGGTGGGAAAACAACAAGCCGATGTCGTCTGACGCTTTTGACCGCCTGCACGCAGACATGCTGGCCCACATGAAGGGCCGCGACTATTTCGTGCAGGATCTGTTCGGCGGCGCGGATGCCGACAACCGCCTGGATGTGCGCGTCGTGACCGAACTGGCTTGGCACGGGCTGTTCATCCGCCACCTGCTGCGCCGTCCGGCTGCCGAGGAACTGGAAAGCTTCGAGCCAGAATTCACCATCATCAACTGCCCCAGCTTCAAGGCCGATCCCGAACGCCACGGCTGCCGCTCTGAGACTGTGATCGCGCTGAACTTCGCCAAGAAGCTGATCCTGATCGGCAACACGGCTTACGCGGGCGAGAACAAGAAGTCGGTCTTCACGCTGCTGAACTATCTGCTGCCGGAAAAGGGCATCATGCCGATGCATTGTTCCGCCAACCACGCCATCGGCAACCCCGACGACAGTGCCGTCTTCTTCGGCCTGTCGGGCACCGGTAAGACCACCCTGTCGGCCGATCCGTCGCGCGTGCTGATCGGCGATGACGAACATGGCTGGTCGGACAAGGGCATCTTCAACTTCGAGGGCGGCTGCTACGCCAAGACCATCAATCTGTCGCCCAAGGCAGAACCCGAGATTTATGCCACCTGCTCTCGCTTCGGCACGGTGATCGAGAACATGGTCTTCGACGCCGACACGCTGGAACTGGATTTCGAGGACAACTCGATCACCGACAACATGCGCTGCGCCTATCCGCTGGAGGCCATCGGCAACGCTTCCCCCAGCAGCCTGGGCGGGCATCCGAAGAACGTCATCATGCTGACCTGCGACGCCTATGGCGTGCTGCCGCCCATCGCGCGGCTGACCCCGGCGCAGGCGATGTATCACTTCCTGTCGGGCTTCACCTCGAAGACGCCGGGGACCGAGGTGGGAATTGCCGAACCGACTCCGACCTTCTCGACCTGCTTCGGCGCGCCCTTCATGCCGCGCCGCCCCGAGGTTTATGGCAAGCTCTTGCAGGACAAGATCGCCCAGCACGGCGCAAGCTGCTGGCTGGTCAATACCGGCTGGACCGGCGGAGCCTTCGGCACCGGCAAGCGGATGCCCATCGCGGCGACCCGCGCCCTGCTGGCAGCCGCATTGGACGGCAGCCTGAACGACGTGCAGTTCCGCAAGGATCCGAACTTCGGCTTCGAGGTTCCCGTGTCGGTTCCAGGCGTCGAGGACAAGCTGCTGGACCCGCGCCAGACCTGGGCGGACGGTGCTGCCTATGACCGTCAGGCGGCGAAACTGGTGCAGATGTTCAGCGACAACTTTGCCCAATACCTGGGCGCCATCGACGACGAGGTCCGCGCGGCAGCCATCGGCTGAGATCGCTGACCCAAAAGCCAAAGGCCGCGCAATAGCGCGGCCTTTTTTCGTTGTGGCTTGCGGTGCGCGCTTGCACGCACCATGAACTCACCCGATCCGGCCGCCGCCCTGCTTGGTGATCGCCACGACCGACGGGCGGACCGGCATCGCGTCGTCGAAATCGGGCCAGCGGGTGGACAGATCCTCGTAATAGGACGGGCGGCCGTGGCCTTCCCAATCGTCGCCGCCATCGGCGGGATGCTGGACGGCCACGAAGAATGTTGTCATGTCCTCGGTGATGCAGGGACCGCAAAGCTCTCCACCGACCGGCACGCGGTAGAACAGGCGCGAGGTGCCGCGGGCCGTGCCCTCGGTATCCACCGCCCACAGACCGTCCGTCCGGCCCGTGTCGGACATCGAGTTGCCGTCGGTCGACACCCACAGCCGCCCGTCCGTGTCGATGGCGGCGTTGTCCGGCATCCCGAACCAGCCATTCGCCGTGGTCTCGGTCGAGAAGGTCGCGCCCACTTCGGCAATGTTGGGATCGCCGCATTTCACCAGGATTTCCCAGGTGCCGGTGGTCGCGGTAAAATCGCCGTCCCGTTCGATGATCTCGATGATATGACCAAAGGCGTTGTCCACGCGCGGGTTGGCGGCGTTGGCTTCCTTGCGCTTGGTGTTGTTGGTCAGCATGACATAGGCACGGCCCGTGACCGGGTTCGGCTGGATGTCCTCGGGGCGGTCCATCGGCGTCGCTTCCAGCAGGTCGGCGGCGCGGCGGGTTTCGATCAGCACGTCGGCTTGGCTGGAGAATCCGTTCTCGGCCGTCAGCGGGCCTTCGCCCTGCACCATCGGCAGCCATTCGACCCGGCCATCGTCATGGAACCGCGCGACGTAAAGCGTGCCCTCGTCCAGCAGGTCCATGTTGGCCGCGCGGTCGTCGGGGTTGTAGGTGCCCGCCGTCACGAACTTGTAGACGTAATCGAAGCGTTCGTCGTCGCCCAGGTAGAAGACGACGCGGCCGTCCTTAGCGACAACGCTTTCCGCGCCTTCGTGCTTGAAGCGCCCAAGCGCGGTGCGCTTCTTGGGCGTCGAGGCCGGGTCCATCACGTCAACCTCGACGATCCAGCCGAAGCGGTTCGCCTCGTTGGGGTCTTTCGAGACATCGAAGCGGTCGTGAAAATTGCCCCAGGCATAGGTCGATTCCGGGATGCCCAGGCGGTCGTAATTCGCGGCCTCGGCATGGCCTTCGGGAAGCGCGCCCATGAAATAGCCGTGGATGTTCTCCTCGGCCATGATGTAGGTGCCCCAGGGGGTGACGCCGCCCGCGCAGTTGTTGATCGTGCCCAGGACCTGGCGGCCCGAGGGGTCAGCCACGGTCTGCAGGCGCGCATGGCCTGCGGCAGGGCCTGTCAGCTCCATCGGCGTCTTGGCGGTGATGCGGCGGTTCAGCGCGCCATTCAGCATCGGCTGCCATTTGCCGTCCGTCTTGCGGATCTCGATGATGGTGCCGCCGTGGGCCGCCATCTCGATGTTGACGCGGGATCCGTCGGCCTCGGAG
>JAPSIP010000135.1 GCA_031178645.1 Paracoccus sp. (in: a-proteobacteria)
ATACCGCCGAACTGGTCAAGGCGCGGATGGAGGAATTTGCCGAATTCTTCCCCGAAGGCGTGGATTACGTGATCCCCTTCGACACGTCTCCCTTCGTGTCCATTTCCATCGAGGAGGTCGTCAAGACGCTGATCGAGGCCATCGTGCTGGTCTTCATCGTCATGTATGTCTTCCTGCAGAACTTGCGGGCGACGCTGATCCCGACGCTGGCCGTGCCCATCGTGCTGCTGGGCACCTTCGGCATCATGGCGGCCTTCGGTTTCACCATCAACACGCTGACCATGCTGGCCATGGTGCTGGCCATCGGCCTGCTGGTGGACGACGCCATCGTCGTGGTCGAGAACGTCGAGCGGATCATGGAGGAAGAAGGTCTTCCCCCGCGAGAGGCCACGCGCAAGTCCATGGGCCAGATCACCGGCGCACTGGTCGGCATCGCCCTGGTCCTGTCGGCGGTCTTCGTACCGATGGCCTTCTTTCCCGGATCGACCGGGGTGATCTATCAGCAATTCGCGATCACCATCGTCTCGGCCATGGCGCTGTCGGTGCTGGTGGCGCTGACGCTGACGCCCGCGCTGTGCGCGACGCTTTTGCGGGCCAAGGACCATCACACCAAGCGCGGCCTGTTCGGCTGGTTCAACCGCAACTTCGACCGCACGACCAACGGCTATACCGGCGCGGTCGGCTGGATCGTGCGCCGCCCGCTGCGGGTGCTGCTGGTCTATTCGGCCATCGGCGCGGCAATGGTGCTGCTGTTCCTGCGCACGCCCGAAGGCTTTCTGCCGGACGAAGATCAGGGGATCATGTTCGTCCTGATCCAGGGTCCGACCGGGGCTACGGCGGAACGGACGGCTGCGGTCATCGACCAGGTGCAGGACTACTTCCTGAACCAGGAAAAGGATTCGGTCGATTCGATGTTCGGCGTGGTGGGCTTCAGCTTCGCGGGGCAGGGGCAGAACGTCGGCATCGCCTTTGTGCGGATGAAGGACTGGAAGGAGCGGCCCGATCCGGCGCAATCGGTGCAGGCCGTTGCGGGCCGGGCCTTTGGCGCGCTGAGCCAGATCCAAGATGCGATGGTATTTCCCATCGTGCCGCCCTCGGTGATCGAACTGGGCAACGTCTCGGGCTTCGATTTCTATCTGCAGGCGCGGGGCGGGCAGTCAAACGAGCAGTTGCTCGAGGCCCGGAACCAGTTCCTGGGCATGGCCGCGCAAAGCCCGCTGATCGCCCAGGCCCGGCCTTCGGGGCTGGAAGACGCGGCGCAGTTCCGGCTGGACATCGACTGGCGCAAGGCCGGCGCGATGGGGGTCACCGCGACCGACGTGGCGAACCTGCTGCAGATCGCCTGGACGGGCCGCTATGTGAACGACTTCGTGGATCGCGGCCGCATCAAGCGGGTCTATGTCCAGGGCGAGGCGACCTCGCGGTCCACGCCCGCCGATTTCGACAAGTGGCGGGTCAGGAACGCGACCGGCGGGCTGGTGCCCTTTTCCAACTTCTCGACCGGCGACTGGACCTTCGGGCCGCAGGGCCTGAACCGCTATAACGGCATTCCGTCCATGCAGATCCAGGGCAGCCCGGCCCCCGGCGTCAGTTCCGGCGACGCCATGGCCGAGGTCGAGCGGTTGGTGGCGCAGATGCCCGGATTCGCCGTGGCCTGGACCGGCCTGTCGCTGGAGGAACGGGAATCCGGCGACCAGACGACGCTGCTTTACGCGCTGTCGCTGGCTGCCGTGTTCCTGTGCCTTGCCGCGCTTTACGAAAGCTGGTCCATCCCGCTGGCGGTGATCCTGGTCATGCCCATCGGCGTGCTGGGCGCCCTGGTTGGCGCCTATCTGGGCGGCTTCGACAACGGCGTCTTCTTCCAGGTGGGCCTGCTGACGGTGATCGGCCTAACCGGCAAGAACGCGATCCTGATCGTCGAATTCGCCCGCGAACAGTCCGAGGCCGGCGTGCCGCTGTTCAAGGCAGTGGTCGAGGCCGCGCGCCAGCGGTTCCGCCCGATCATCATGACCTCGATCGCCTTCACCCTGGGCGTGCTGCCCTTGCTGCTGTCCACGGGCGCGGGTGCCAACGGCCGCAACGCCATCGGGGCCACGGTGATCGGCGGGACCATCGCCTCGACTGTGATGGGCATCCTGTTCGCGCCGCTTTTCTATGTGCTGATGCGTCGTCTGCTGGGCCGCAAGGACAAGTTCGAGGACGCACAGGTCGCGCCCGCCCAATAAGCCCGGCAAGGGGGCCGCATGATCGACAAGCTGGAGATGTTCCTGGCCGTCGCCAAGGAACGCCATTTCGGCCGCGCCGCCGAAAGCCTGGGGATCACCCAGCCCACCCTGTCGGCGGGCATCAAGCAGCTTGAGGAACAGCTTGGCGTCCTGCTGATCTTCCGCGGCTCGCGCTTTGGCGGCCTGACGCCCGAAGGCCAGTCGGCGCTTGTCTGGGCCCGTCGCATCGTCGGCGACACCCGGCAACTGCGCGAGGAGATGCGTGCCACCCGCCACGGCCTGTCGGGCCAGTTGCGCATCGCCGTCATTCCCACCGCGCTGACCTGGGCGGCCCGGATCAGCGCGCGCTTCGGCGCGGCCCATCCCAATGTCGGCATGACCATCCTGTCACGCACCTCGGTCGAGATCCTGCAGATGATCGACGATCTGCAGGTCGATGCGGGGATCTCGTATCTGGACAACGAACCCTTGGGCCGGGTCAGCACGGTCCGCCTGTATGACGAACGCTATATGCTGGTCTGCGGCATGGACTTGCCCCTGGCGCGACGGGACCGGGTGGGCTGGGGCGATCTGGCGGGACATCGGCTGTGCCTGCTGACCAGCGACATGCAGAACCGCCGCATCATCAACCGCAACCTGATCGAAGCGGGCGTCGCCCCGCAGGCGACTGTCGAGTCCAGTTCCACTGTCGTGCTGGTCGCGCATGTTCTGGAAGGCGGCTGGATCACCATCCTGCCCGAAGACATCGCCGCCTTCCTGACCGAGGGCAAGCCGCTGCGCATGATACCGCTGGACGGCGATGGGGCCAGCCATGCCGTGGGCCTTGTCGCCCCCTGGCGCGAGCCTCATACCCCAGTGCTCGAGGCGCTGCTGGCCGAGGCGCGGCATATGGCCAACGATAGATGATTTCTATCGTCTGACGGAACAACGATATTGATTTTGGAATGGCCGGGCTGTTTGCTGGTTCAGCAAGACAGTTGAAAGGCCAGCCTATGCATCTTGATGCGCCAGCCCCGTCCGAGGAGGAGATCCGCGATGTCGTCGCGCCGCTCTCCTCGCTGGAAGGGCCACTTCTGCCGATGCTGCACGCCTTGCAGGAAACCTGGGGCTTCGTGCCGCAGGCCGCCGTGCCGGTACTGGCGGATATCCTGAATCTTGGCCGGGCCGAGGTGCATGGCGTCATCAGCTTCTACCACGATTTCCGCAGTCAGCCCGCCGGACGCCATGTTCTGAAGATCTGCCGGGCCGAGGCCTGCCAGTCGATGGGCGCCAACGCCCTGGCCGAATCCACCTTGCAAAAGCTGGGAATCGGCTGGCACGGCACGACCGCCAATGGTGCCGTAACGGTCGAGCCTGTCTATTGCCTCGGCCTCTGCGCCTGCGCGCCTGCGGCGATGGTGGACGGCCGCGTGCTGGGCCGCGTTGACGATGCCCGCATGGACCGCATCCTGGCCGAGGTGGGCGCATGAAGATCTTTGTCCCCCTGGACAGCGCTGCCAAGGCGCTTGGCGCGGATGAGGTGGCCGATGCGCTTGCGCGCGAGGCCAAGGCGCGTGGCCTGGACATCCAGATCATCCGAAACGGCACGCGCGGGATGGTCTGGCTGGAACCCTTGGTCGAGATCGACACGCCCCAGGGCCGCATTGGTTACGGAAATGTGACCGTGGATCAGGTGGCGGATCTGCTGGATGGCAGGCTGAACAGCCTGGGTCGGGTCGAGGATATTGACTGGTTTGCCCGCCAGACCCGCCTGACCTTTGCCCGCTGCGGTGTGATCGACCCGCTGGATCTGGATGACTACGCGGCCAATGGCGGCTTGGTCGGTCTGCGCCGCGCGCTTGGCATGACCGGGCCACAGATCGTGCAGGAAGTCACCGACAGCGGCTTGCGCGGTCGTGGCGGCGCAGGATTCCCCACCGGCATCAAGTGGAAGACCGTGGCCGAGGCCGAGGCCCCGCAGAAATACATCGTCTGCAATGCCGACGAAGGCGACAGCGGCACCTTCGCCGACCGCATGATCATCGAGGGCGATCCCTTCTCGCTGATCGAAGGCATGGCGATTGCGGGATTGGGCGTGAGCGCGACGCGCGGCTATGTCTATCTGCGGTCGGAATACCCGGACGCAATTGCTATCCTGACGCAGGCGGTCCTCATTGCCCGTCAGCGGGGCCTGCTGGGGCCCGATGTGCTGGGATCGGGCCGCGCCTTCGACATGGAGGTCCGCACCGGCGCGGGCGCCTATGTCTGCGGCGAGGAGACCAGCCTGCTGAACAGCCTGGAAGGCAAGCGCGGCACCGTTCGCGCCAAGCCGCCGCTGCCGGCGTTGCAGGGTTTCCTGGGCCAGCCCACGGTCGTAAACAACGTGATCTCTCTGGCAACCGTCCCGGTGATCTTCGAGAAGGGCGCCCAGCATTACGCGGACTTCGGCCTCGGCCGGTCCCGGGGCACCGTGACCCTGCAGATCGCGGGCAACGTCAAACGGGGCGGCTTGTTCGAAACCGCCTTCGGCATGACGCTGGGCGAGGTCGTGAACGACATCGGCGGCGGCACCGCGTCGGGCCGCCCGGTCAAGGCCGTGCAGGTCGGCGGCCCCCTGGGCGCCTATATGCCGGTGTCCAAGTTCGACACGCCGATGGGATACGAGGAGTTCGACCGCCAGGGCGGGCTGATCGGCCATGCCGGACTGGTCGTTTTCGACGATAGTGCCGACATGCTGCGGATGGCCCGCTTCGCCATGGAGTTCTGCGCCGTCGAATCCTGCGGCAAATGCACGCCCTGTCGGATCGGCGCGGTGCGCGGGGTGGAAACCATCGACCGCATCGCCCAGGGCGACGCCGCCGCGATCCCGCTGCTGACAGACCTGTGCGAGACGATGAAGGACGGATCGCTCTGCGCGCTTGGCGGCTTCACGCCCTTCCCGGTCATGTCCGCCCTGACCCATTTCCCCGACGATTTCGCCACCTTGCAGGAGGCAGCCGAATGAGAGACTTCATCATCCCCCAAT
>JAPSIP010000136.1 GCA_031178645.1 Paracoccus sp. (in: a-proteobacteria)
CGGGGGCCAGCCCCCGGACCCCCGGGATATTTGGACACAGAAGATGGTCAGTCGGCGGGCACGGGTTCCGGCTGGGCAGGCTGGGCCGCGGGCGCGGGCAGGTCGGCGCGGGTCGGGGCGGGCAATCCCCCGACCATGCGCAGGATCGAGATCAGTTCGTCGCGCAGTTTCTTGCGATGCGTCACCCGGTCCAGCATCCCGTGTTCCAGCAGGTATTCGGCCCGCTGGAAGCCTTCGGGCAGTTTCTCGCGGATGGTCTGCTCGATCACGCGGGGGCCGGCGAAGCAGATCAGGGCGTTGGGCTCGGCGATCTGGATGTCGCCCAGCATGGCATAGCTGGCCGTGACGCCGCCCGTGGTTGGGTGGGTCAGCACGACGATATAGGGCAGGCCGGCTTCCTTCAGCATCTCCACGGCGACGGTGGTGCGGGGCATCTGCATCAGCGACAGGATGCCTTCCTGCATCCGGGCGCCGCCGGCTGCGGAAAACAGAACCAGCGGGCGCTTGGTCTTCACCGCGCGTTCGGCGGCGGCGATGATGGCGTTGCCCACATACATCCCCATCGACCCGCCCATGAAGCTGAAATCCTGGGCAGCGGCGACGATGGGGGTGCGGCCGATCTCGCCCTCGGCGACCAGCATCGCTTCCTTTTCGCCGGTGGATTTCTGCGCCGCCTTCATGCGGTCGGGATATTTCTTTTGGTCGCGGAACTGCAGCGGGTCGGCGACAGGCTCGGGAACCTTCACCTCCAGGAACGCGCCGCCGTCGAACAGCGCGGTGAAGCGGTCGCGCGGGCTGATCGCCAGGTGGTGGTCGCAATTCGTGCAGACGTTCAGGTTGTCCGACAATTCGCGATGGAACAGCATCGTCCCGCATTCGGGGCATTTCGTCCACAGGTTCTCGGGCACCTCGCGGCGCGAGAACAGCGAATTGATGCGCGGACGGACGTAGTTGGTGATCCAGTTCATTCGCGGGCGGCCCCTGCTGTTTTCAAGCCCCCGAGATAGGCCGCGACGGGGGGAATTGCAATTGCCGTGGCGGGCGGGAATGATGCGCGGCATGTGGGCCTCATTCCTCGTCATGCTGCATACGACGGTCACGCTGGCCCTGATCGCGCGGGTCCTGATCCGCCCGCGGCTGGATCCGTCGGTGCGGCTGGCCTGGATCATGGTGATCGAGGCGCTGCCCGTGGTGGGCATCCTGTCCTATATCCTGTTCGGCGAGGTTCGCATGAACCAAGCCGAGGTTCAGCGCATGGCCGACGTGCGCGACCGGCTGACCAACCTGCGTATCCCCAACCCCGCCATGATTGCCGAGCCGCCGCATTACGCGCTGCCGGTGGTCGCGGCCAATGCGGCGGTGGGGGGCATGTCGGCCCTGTCTGGCAACCGCATCCACCTGCTTGAGGAAAGCGACGAGGCCATCGACCGGCTGATCGACAGCATCGACCGGGCTGTGGATCACGTCCATATCCTGTTCTACATCTGGCTGCCTGACCATTCGGGCCAGAAGGTGGCCGAGGCCGTGGCCCGCGCCGCCGGCCGGGGCGTCGAATGCCGGGTGATCGTCGATGCGCTTGGCTCGCGCCTGCTGGTGCGTTCGCCCCTTTGGGCGCAGATGCAGGAAGCGGGCGCCGAATGCGTCACCGCCTTTCCCTGGGGGCTGCCCTTCATCAGCGTGCTGTTCCGCAGGCTGGATCTGCGCAACCACCGCAAGATCCTGGTGGTGGACAACCGCGTGGCCTTTTCGGGCAGCCGCAACTGCGCGGACATGGCATTCGCCATCAAGCCGCGCTTTGCCCCTTGGGTCGATATCCTGATGTCGGTCGAGGGCCCTGTCGTGCGGCAGTTCCAGTCGGTCTTCCTGGGCGACTGGATGAGCTATACCGGCAAGGACCTGGGCTATATGCTGCAGCCCGTGGAACCGGTGGCCGACCCGGGCGACATCGCCCAGGTCATTCCCACCGGGCCGGATCGTCGGCAGGGGTCCATCTCGGACTGCCTGTCCGGGATGCTTCATGCGGCGCGCGACCGGGTGGTCATCACCACACCCTATTACGTGCCCGATACCGCCCTGGACGCAGCCGTCCGCGCCGCTGCCCGGCGGGGGGTCGAGGTGACGATGATCCTGCCCGCGCGCAACGATTCCATCGTGGTCGGTGCGACCAGCCAGGGGTTCTATTATGGCCTTCTGGCGGCAGGCGCGCGGATCATGCTGTTCCAGGACGGCTTGCTGCATTCCAAGATCATGACCGTGGACGGCCGGATGGGCATGGTCGGCAGCGCCAACCTTGACCGCCGCAGCTTCGAATTGAACTACGAGGTCAACATGGCCGTCTTCGACCGCGACTTCATCGAGGAGCTGGACGCGCGCCAGGAAAGCTATGCCGAACGCGCGCGAGAGATCACGCTGGAGGAGGTGCGCAACTGGTCGATCCTGCGCCGGTTGCGCAACAACCTGCTGGCCCTGGCGTCGCCATTGTTGTGAGGGGACATGGAAAGCCAAGACATCGCGGAACGGCTGGCGGGCCTGGACGGCTGGACCCTGACCCCGGACGGCAGGGCGATCACCCGCCGCTTCGCGTTCAAGGGCTTTGCCAAGGCGGTCGAGATGGCGAACCTGGCGGCCTGGCTGGGCAACAAGCGCGGCCATCACCCCGACGTGGCCTTCGGCTGGGGCTATTGCCAGGTCACCTTCACCACCCATGACGCGGGCGGGCTGACCGACGCGGATTTCACTGCCGCGGCGCATCTGGACGCCCTGTTGCGCTGAGGCTTGTTCGCGCCCAGGTTGCAGTCTATCCACGGGGGACAAGGACAAGGTGCCCTCATGGTCATGCGGCTGCTTGACATCTTCGGTCTGGATCGGCGGCGCCCGGATTGGGTCCTCCTGGCCGAGCGGCTTGACCGCAGGCCAAAGCCCGTGGACCCTGAACTGCGCGAAGAAGCGCAGCGCCTGCATCGCCACCTGTCGCGCTTCCTGCAGATCTCGGATCCCTGGATGCTGCGCAAGACGGGGGTTGCCGAGGATGATCTTCCCCCCGGCACCGACTGGCATTGGCGGCCCCGGCTGCTGTGCGGGCAGATCAGCCCCCAGGCCGTTGTCGCGCCGGAAAACGGCCACCGCCTGGGCGAGGATGCGGCCCTGTGGCACGACTGCCCCTACAACGCGCTGATCCTGCGCCAGTCTGCGCGGCCGCGGCCCGGCCAGGCCGCTTGCTATGCCCTGCAGATCGAGATGATGGGCAATTCCTGCGGCTTCCTGTCCCTGGCCTTGGACCTGCCCGGTGACGCCCTGGGCGGGCTAGGGCCGGAACGCGTGCTGCAACTGGACACGGTGATGGATGCGGAACGGCCCATCACCATCTATGCGCGGATCAACCTGGTACAGGGCCCGAACACCGAAACCGTCCTGCGCCAGTTGGGCCACCCGGCAGAAGGAAGAAGCGCACGCCGGCGGGCCGAGTTCGACCTGGCCTATGCGGGCCTTGCCAATCGGCCCATCGAGCGCGCCTGGCTGGACCTGATCTTCGAATCGCCGCGCCTGAACGCGGTCACCATCAACGACGTGCTGGTGTCGCATCACCCGCGCGCCCAGGCCTGAAGGGACACGCGATGACGTTCGAGGATCACGGCCTGTCCGCAGGCTGCTGGACCGGGGCCTTGCAGTCCGACAGCCCGCCCCCGGCGTTGTGCCTGGTCCATCGCGGCAAGGCAGTGGCGCAGGCAAGGCTGCGCGAGGCCGGGCCGGGCACCTGGTCCGTGGCCGTTGATCTGCCGGGATCGGTGATAGACCGGGGGGCGCATGGCCTGCTGCTGGTGGCAGGCGATCCTGACAAGGCCGGATCGCAGGTGCTGGCCAGCCTGACGCTGGTCGCCGGCACCGTCGCGGGCGAGGAGCTGCTGGCCGAGGTCGCGCAGCTTCGGGCAGAACTGGACCTGATGAAGCGAGAGTTTCGGCGGCTTGCCTCGGGCGGCTGAGGGCTGTCACGCCCCTGACGCCCTTCCTTGCGAAAAGCCTGGGCCGTGGCTATATCGGCGCTTTCGCTTTCAGCCCAAAGGTTTCGCATGGCCGGGATGCAGACGCCCTTCTACCTGATCGACAAATCCGCGTTGCGCCGCAACATGGAACAGGTCGCGCGCCTGCGCGAGGCGTCGGGGGCCAAGGCGCTGCTGGCGCTGAAATGCTTTGCCACTTGGTCGGTCTTCGACCTGATGCGCGACTACATGGACGGTACGACCTCATCGTCGCTGTTCGAACTGCGCCTGGGGCACGAGACCTTTGGCAAGGAAACCCATGCCTATTCCGTCGCCTGGGCCGATCACGAGATCGACGAGGCGGTGTCATACTCGGACAAGATCATCTTCAACAGCCTGTCCCAGCTTGACCGCTTTGCCGACCGCGCCAAGGGCGTGACCACCGGCCTGCGCCTGAACCCGCGCTTTTCCACCAGCGGTTTCGACCTGGCCGATCCGGCGCGGCCCTTCAGCCGCTTGGGCGAATGGGACACGGCACGGCTGGAATCCGCCCTGGACCGCATCAGCGGCGTGATGATCCATTACAACTGCGAAAACCGCGACTTCGACCTGTTCGACGGGCAGTTGACCCGGATCGAGACCGAGTTCGGCGAGATCCTGAAACGCCTCGACTGGGTGTCCCTGGGCGGCGGCATCCATTTCACGGGCGAGGGCTATCCCATCGACCGGCTGGCCGACCGGCTGAAGGCCTTCCAGGACCGCTGGGGCGTTCAGGCCTATCTTGAACCCGGCGAGGCCAGCATCACCGGCACCACCACGCTGGAGGTCAGCGTGCTGGACATCATCGACAATGGCAAAAAGGTCGCCATCGTGGACAGCAGCATCGAGGCGCATATGCTGGATCTGCTGATCTATCGCGAAACCGCCAAGCTGCCGCAGTCGGGCGATCACGAATACCAGGTCGCGGGCAAGACCTGCCTTGCGGGCGACATCTTCGGCGATGGACGCTTCGACAAGCCCCTGGCCATCGGCGACCGGATCAGCATCGCGGATGCGGCGGGCTATACGATGGTCAAGAAGAACTGGTTCAACGGCGTCGCCATGCCCGCCATCGCTATCCGCGAGGAAGACGGCAGCATCCGCACCGTCCGCAGCTTCCCCTACGACGAATACAAGTCCAGCCTGTCCTAAGGCGCCCTCTCTGCAACCCCGGAAAGG
>JAPSIP010000137.1:0-3207 GCA_031178645.1 Paracoccus sp. (in: a-proteobacteria)
AATGCACGCCTCCGGGGATCGTGCCCTCGGCCTGTGGACGGCGAAGAACTCTCGCACCTCGCGCAGGATCGAATCAAAGGCCCGCGTCTTGTAGCCGGTCGAGGACTTGATGACGTTGCCGTGCATCGGGTCGCAGGACCAGACGACATTCGCGCCCTCGGACTGGACGGTCTGGACCAGGCGCGGCAGGTGGTCGCCCACCTTGCCTGCGCCAAAGCGCGCGATCAGCGTCAGGCGGCCCGGTTCGTTTTCCGGGTTCAGCTTCGACATCAGCACCTTCAGGTCATCGGCCGTGGTGGTCGGGCCGCATTTCAGGCCGATCGGGTTCTGGACGCCCCGGCAGAATTCGACATGCGCGCCGTCCACCTGGCGGGTGCGGTCGCCGATCCAGATCATGTGACCCGATCCCGCCACGGGCAGCCCGGTGGTCGAATCGACGCGGGCAAGGGCTTCTTCGTATTCCAGCAGAAGGGCCTCGTGGCTGGTGTAGAAGTCGACCTTGGATAGCTGGTGCGCGGTGTCGGAATTGACGCCCGCCGCCTGCATGAAGGCCATCGCGTCGCTGATCCGTCCCGCGATGTCGCGGTATTTCGCGGCCTCGGGTCCGCCCACGAAATCAGCGATCCAGCTTTGGACGCGGTGCATGTCCGCAAAACCGCCCGTGGAAAACGCCCGCAGCAGATTGAGCGACGCCGCAGCCTGGGTATAGGCCGCCAGCATCCGCTGCGGATCGGGGATCCGCGATTCAGCCGCGAAATCGAAGCCGTTGATGATGTCGCCGCGATAAGACGGCAGCTCCACGCCGTTCATCATCTCGGTCGGCGCGCTGCGGGGCTTGGCGAACTGGCCCGCCATCCGGCCGACCTTGATCACCGGAAGCTGCGCGCCCCAAGTCAGGACTACGGCCATCTGCAGCAGCACCTTGAAGGTGTCGCGGATGTTGTCGGCGCTGAACTCGGCAAAGCTTTCGGCGCAGTCGCCGCCCTGCAGCAGGAAGGCACGGCCCGCTGCCGCCTCGGCCAGATGGGCCTTCAGGCGCCGCGCCTCACCGGCGAAGACCAGGGGCGGATAGCGGCGCAGTTGCTCCTCGACGCCGGCAAGCGCGGGCTGGTCCAGATAATCCGGCATCTGCACACGGGGATAGGCGCGCCAACCGGCCTTGTCCCAGGCTTGGGTGGCGGTCTTGCGGTTCTCCTGCGTCATGGCGCGGACTCCTTGGAAAAATGGTCGGGCAGGTATAGACGGGAATAGCGCCGGGGGGAAGGTGGCGGATCCCCTTGCGGCAGCCGTTATTTCCTGATGATGTCGCCCGATCTCGCGCGAAGACTGCCCCCATGACATCCGACAAGCCCCGCCGCTTCACGTTCCTGCTGCTGGACCGTTTCACCATGCTGCCCTTTACCGCCGCGATTGAGCCGCTGCGGCTGGCGAACCGCGCCGCGAGGCGGCAGCTTTATTCCTGGCGCCTGGTGGGGCCGGGCAAGGACTGGGCCGCCTGTTCCAACGGCACGCGCGTGGCCCTGGACGCGGGCCTCGATGCCGATCCGGCACCCGAGCGTGAAGACGTGATCATCGTCTGCGGCGGCACCGACATCGCGCGCGAGGCGTCGAAGCCCGTCCTGAACTGGCTGCGCAAGCAGGCGCGCGGCGGCCCGACCCTGGGCGCCGTCTGCACCGGCACCTGGATCCTGGCCGAGGCCGGTCTTCTGGATGGCCGCAAGGCCACGATCCACTGGGAAAACCATGACGGCTTCGCCGAGGCCTTCCCCCAGGTGGACCTTTATCGCTCGGTCTTCGTCAATGACGGAAACCGGCTGACTGCGGCGGGCGGAACATCGTCCATCGACATGATGCTGAACCTGATCGCCGAGGCGCAGGGCGACGCCATCGCGACCGAGGTCGCGGATCAGATGCTGCACACCACCATCCGCACCAACCAGGACCGCCAACGCCTGTCGATCCCGACGCGCATCGGCGTCCGCCACCCGCGCCTGGCCGCGATCATCGCGCGGATGGAGGGCAATCTGGAGGATCCGATCAGCCCTGCCCGCCTGGCAGAGGACGCGGGCATGTCCACCCGCCAGCTTGAACGGTTGTTCCGCCGCTATCTGAACCGCAGCCCCAAGCGGTACTACATGGAAACCCGCCTGGCCCGCGCCCGCAACCTGCTGATGCAGACCGAGATGTCGATCATCGAAATCGCGCTTGCCTCGGGCTTTTCCAGCCCCTCGCATTTCTCGAAATGCTATCGGGCGCTTTACGGCAGCACCCCCTATCGCGAGCGCGGCACCGGGCGGCCCCCCCAGGCATAGAAAAACCCCGGCGCGGAGGTCGCACCGGGGCAATTCTTGCGCTGCCGCCGCCTTTAGTTGGGAACGGTGGACTGGTTCGGGTCCAGGCCGATATGGGTGCCCATGGCCTCCATGTCGGCCAGCAGCTTTGCGGCCGCGGTGACAATGTCGTCGCCCGCCGTGTCGCGCTTGGCTTCCGCGCTGCGGCGACGGCGATGGGCCTCGGCCATCATGTCGTTGAAGACGGCCTGGGTCATCTCGTCGCGCGCGTGGCCACGTTCGGCCAGCAGGCTGACCGAATCGGGGCCGATCTCGACAAAGCCGCCAGTGACGGCGAACTCGGTCTGCGATCCGTCGGCCGCCACCACCGTGACCAGACCGGGCCGCAGCGTGACGATTGTCGGCGCGTGGCCGGGCATGGCGGTCAGGTCGCCATCCGTGCCCGGCAGGCGAACCTCGCGCACGGGAACAGAGGCGAGGCTCCGTTCCGGCGACACGAGGTCGAACTGCATGGTATCGGCCATCTCGCCCCCTTACGCGGCTTCGGCCGCGAGACGCTGGGCTTTCGCCTTCACGTCCTCGATGTCGCCGACCATGTAGAAGGCGCTCTCGGGCAGGTGATCGTATTCACCGGCAACCACGGCCTTGAACGAGGCGATGGTCTTCTCCAGCGGCACCTGGACGCCGTCCGAGCCGGTGAAGACCTTAGCGACGTCAAAGGGCTGGGACAGGAAACGCTGGATCTTCCGGGCGCGGGCCACGGTCAGCTTGTCCTCCTCGGACAGTTCGTCCATGCCCAGGATGGCGATGATGTCCTGCAGCGACTTGTATTTCTGCAGGATGCCTTGGACGTCACGAGCGACCTGGTAATGCTCCTCGCCCACAACGGCCGGGTCAGGGATGCGCGAGTTCGTGT
>JAPSIP010000137.1:3217-5182 GCA_031178645.1 Paracoccus sp. (in: a-proteobacteria)
ACAACACGGTCGTGGCGTCGAGGTGGGCGAAGGTCGTGGCGGGCGCCGGGTCGGTCAGGTCGTCGGCCGGAACATAGACGGCCTGGATCGAGGTGATCGAGCCGTTCTTGGTCGAGGTGATGCGTTCCTGCATCGCGCCCATGTCGGTGGCCAGCGTCGGCTGGTAGCCCACGGCGGACGGGATGCGGCCCAGCAGGGCAGACACTTCCGAACCGGCCTGCGTGAAGCGGAAGATGTTGTCCACGAAGAACAGAACGTCGGTACCGGTGGCGTCGCGGAACTGCTCGGCCACGGTCAAGCCGGTCAGGGCCACGCGCATCCGTGCTCCGGGAGGCTCGTTCATCTGGCCGTAAACCAGGGCCACTTGGCTTTCGGACAGGTTGTCCGGCTTGATGACGCCCGATTCCACCATCTCGTGGTAAAGGTCGTTGCCCTCGCGGGTCCGTTCGCCCACGCCCGCGAACACGGAATAGCCCGAGTGCACCTTGGCGATGTTATTGATCAGTTCCATGATCAGAACGGTCTTGCCGACGCCGGCGCCGCCGAACAGGCCGATCTTGCCGCCCTTGGAATAGGGGGCCAGCAGGTCGATGACCTTGATGCCGGTCACCAGGATTTCCGACGAGGTCGCTTGCGCCGCGAATTCCGGAGCCGGCTGGTGGATCGCGCGACGTTCGGAAACGGCAAGCGGCGCGCCTTCGTCAACGGGTTCACCCACGACGTTCAGGATACGGCCCAGCGTCACTTCGCCCACCGGAACGGTGATCGGACCGCCCGAATCGCTGACCGGTTCGCCGCGGACCAGACCTTCGGTCGAGTCCATGGCGATGGTGCGGACGGTGTTCTCGCCAAGATGCTGCGCCACTTCCAGGATCAGCTTCTTGCCGTTGTTATGTGTTTCCAGCGCGTTCAGGATCGCCGGCAGGTGATTTTCGAACTGCACGTCAACGACGGCGCCGATCACCTGCGTGATTTTACCAGTGGCCTCTGCCATGTCTCTACCCCTACGTGTCAGAGCGCCTCGGCGCCCGAGATGATTTCGATGAGTTCCTTGGTAATCGCAGCCTGACGCGAGCGGTTGTACTCGGTCGTCAGACGGTCGATCATGTCGCCCGCGTTGCGCGTGGCGTTGTCCATGGCCGTCATCCGCGCCCCCTGTTCGGAAGCTGCATTTTCCAAAAGCGCCGCAAAGATCTGCGTCGCGACCGAACGCGGCAGCAGGTCGGCCAGGATGGCCTCCTCGCCGGGTTCGTATTCATAGAGGTCGGACCCGCCGCCGGCCGCCTCGCCTTCGGGCACTTCGGCCGGGATGATCTGGCGCGCGGTCGGAACCTGGCTGATCACCGATTCGAAGCGGTTGTAGAAGATCGTCGCGACGTCAAAGTCGCCGGCCTCAAAGCGGTCCAGCACGTCATCAGTGATGGCGCGGGCATTGTCATAGCCCACGCGCTTGACCTCGGACATGTCCACATGGCTGACGAACAGGCTGCCATAGTCGCGCTTCAACTGCTCGCGTCCCTTCTTGCCGACGGTCAGGATCGCGACTTCCTTGCCCTCGCCGCGCAGGCGGTCGGCGTGCAGCCGGGCCAGCTTGACGATGGAACTGTTGAAGCCGCCGGCCAGCCCGCGTTCCGAGGTCATGACGACCAGCAGGTGCTTGCGGTCGGCGCCCGTCCCGGCCAGCAGGCGCGGTGCCGAGGACGAACCGGCCGCATTCGCGGTCAGTCCGGCCATCACCGCCGACATCCGGTCGGCATAGGGGCGCGCGGCTTCCGCCGCGTCCTGCGCACGGCGCAGCTTCGCGGCGGCGACCATCTGCATCGCCTTCGTGATCTTCCGCGTGTTCTTGACGCTTCCGATCCGGTTCTTGAGATCCTTGAGACTGGGCATCTATTCCCCCTCTCAGGCGCGGGTCTTGTTGTATGCGTCCAGAGCGGCCTTGATCGCGTCTTCCAGATCGCCCGA
>JAPSIP010000138.1 GCA_031178645.1 Paracoccus sp. (in: a-proteobacteria)
GCTTCGAACATTCCATCGTGAATATGTTCCTGTTCCCCGCGGGCCTGCTGCTGGGCGGCAACTTCACCATCATGGACTACATGATCTGGAACGAGATCCCCACGGTGATCGGCAACCTGGTCGGCGGGCTGACCTTCGTGGGCGCGATGATCTATGCCACGCATCACAAGACCTCGCCCGAACTGGACCGCGACAAGGCACCTGCGCCCGTGGTCGTTCCGGCGGAATAAACGCGTTCAGGGCGGCGAAAGCTGGATCCGCCACCCGCCCGAGGCATTGACCTGAACGCGATAGGTGCCGGGCGTCTCGATCAGGAAATGCCCGGTTCCCGCGCCGCCGTGATGCAGGTTCTGGACCACCGCGCCGGTGGCGTAATCCAGAAGATAGGCCACAAGGATCGCGTCGTCGCTGGCAAAGCCCAGCACCTGGGGCGCGGCAGGCGGCCAGATCGGCATGGGCGGCGCCTGCTAGCCCCGCCGCCTGCCATCCAAGGAACGCCATCGACCCGTCACCAATCGACAGGGCATTCCTTGCAGTTTTCCATGTGGACGCCTTCCCAGATGGTGAAGCGGTTGGTGTTGTCGCCCAAGGTCGCGCCCGCCAAATCGGCATTGTAGAATTTCGCCTCGGACAAGTTGGCGGCGACGATGGTCGTGCCGACGAAGCGACCCTTGCTGGCCCAGACGGCCTCCATCGACACGGCGGTCAGGTTCGACCCGCTGAAGTCGATGCCGGCCATGCGGGAATAGTCGAGGTCGGCCCCGGTCAGGTCGGCGTCGCGGATCGTGGCGCCCTGCAGATAGGTTTCCGACAGATCCGCGCCGCGCAGATCCGCGCCGGTCAGCGTGGCCCCCTTCAGCGATGTGCCGTGCAGGTTCGCGCGCACCAGCAGCGCGCCTGTCAGGTCCGCCGCGTTCAGCGACATCCCCGACAGATCCTGATGGGACAGGTCCACGCCGGGGCAGGACGCGCCGGGCTTCAAGTCGCAGCCGTTGACGGTCTGCGGGCCTTCGGGCCGGTCGCCGGTATCGGTGATGACCGGATAGCCAGCGCCCGCCAGCGGGCCGGCCATGGCGGCATGGGCGGACGGCGCGGCCAGCAGCAGGGCCAGGACGATGGAATGGCAATACATGGTTTCCCTCACTAGAAATGGGCGGGGGTCGCCCCCCGCCGGCGTGGTCACTGAGCCGAGGCCAGCAGTTCGTTCGGAATCTCGAACACCCAGAACGACCCGCCCTGGCTGACCTGCGTGGTCAGTTGCGCCATGTCCCCGCCCCACATCGGCACCGCGCCGCCATAGCCCGAGGCGATGCCCAGGTATTGCTTGCCATCCATTCCCCAGGTGATCGGACTGGATACGATGCCCGAGCCGGGGATGGTGACAGATTTGCGCATTCGCTCCTCCTTGATGGCAATCTTGGTTCTCGGTCGTCTGTCAGGCGCTGCCGCCGATGACGGGCAGGGCGCTGATTTCGTGATGGCGCCACTGCTGGACGGTGGCGCGGCGGTATTCGGCGGGGTTGGCGGCAAGCGCCGCGAAGGCGGGCATTGGGCCTGACACCCGTCGGAACGCTTGCGGCAGGCCCAGGCTTGCGGCCGCGTCCATCCGGGCGAGGAAGGCGTCCAGACAAGCCAGCGTTTGCGCCACCGCGCGGCTGTCGCGGTGAAAGGGGCCATGGCCGGGAATGGTGCCGGTGACGGGCAGGCCTGCCAGGGTGGACAGGGATTCGCGCCAGCGGGCGATGTCGGCGTCGGGAAAGCTGGGCGCGCGGTCCAGAAACAGCAGGTCGCCCGCGATCAGCGTGCCGGTCTGCGGTCGATCAGCGCAAGATCGGCCTGCGTATGCCCGGACAGCGCCATGACCGTCAGGCCGCGCCCGCCAATGGTCAGGTCGCCCGCGACCGGAGTGGTCGCCGGAAGGGGCGCGGTCCCCTGCATCCATGATCCGAGGATCCGGTAAAGTCCATCCGACAAAGCCTGCGCCCCGGCCCGTTGCGCGGCGATGGTGCCGGGCAGGGCGTGGATCGGGCGGTCCAAAAAGGCTTGGTTGCCGAACCAGTGGTCGGGGTGGTGATGCGTGTTCAGCAATGCAACAACCCCGCCAAGCCTTTGGTCCGCGAAGGCCCTCAGCGCCGCGCCATGACAGGCGGTGCCGCCGGTATCCACAACGATGGCGCCTTGCGGTGTTTCCAGCAGGACGATGCTGCAGATCGCCCCGCCATTGCCGCGTGCGATGCTGTCCTGCGCCTCTTCGAACAGCCAGACGTCATCAGTCACCAGTTTCGGCTTCAGCCGGTATTCCGGCGCAGCCAGGGCGGGAACAGGCAGCAGCGCTGCAACCGCGCCCATCAGGGTCTGACGCCGGGTCAGGATCATGCCGCGACCTCGCCCGAAAAGCGGAAGCCGCTGTGTCCCGCGCGGTGATGCCGACCGGGCCTTGCGCCAGGTCGCGGGGCAGCAGGAAGGTCAGGACCGGGTTCTCCTCCAGCGATTCGTGGATTTCAAGCCGAGCGATCTCCTCGCCCTGCGCGTCGGTCAGGGTCAGGTCGGTCAGGTGATGGGCAGGGATGCCATTGGCCAGGCCGGTATCCATCGGGTGACGGAGCCGACCCGCAGCCGCCCGGTATCCGGCCACAGCCGGGCGCGCATTTCCCCGAAACCGTCCTGCCAGTCGGGACGGGCATGGGTCGCGGCGGGTGCGGAACAGCCGCCCATGGCGTCGATGAGGGCCCCGCCCATGATCCATTCCGCCCCCGTCAGCGCATATGCCCGGATCGGGCCGGCAATCTCGTACTTCACGCCAAAACCCAGCAGAGGCAGGGTGCGGCCGGGGTGAAAGACCAGGGCCAGCGGGAAGGGGCTGTAGTCGATGGTGACGACGATGCGCTCGACCCGGCCAAGGCCGGTGGCATCCGCCAGGATCGGGACATGGTGCGCATCCTCGGCATTCGCGGGGGCCAGCAGGCGCAGGCCGGGATCGCTGCGCCAGGCATCGGGCGGGCCCCGTAGGCCCGCGCGGTGCATGTCCCACATGCCGCGGTCCAGATCGGCCGGGGTCGGGCCGCCGCCAAAGGCGGCAAGCCCCGCGCCGCACCCCGGCAGCCTGTGGGACAGGATCGCCGTCACCGCCCCGCCCCGGTCAGTTCCGCACGGCGGCAGACAAGGTTTCGATGGTCGCCTTGATATGCGGCGGGTTCGACGACAGTTGCCAGGCCGCCTCGTCGAAAGGGGTCACGGCGTGGGGGCGGCTGCGCAAATCGCTGGAAGGCTGCGCGGACCGGCCCATTGTCCTGTTCTGCAAGACCGACTGCTGGATGAGTTGGAATGCCGTCCAGCATGTCGCGGTCCTGGGACAGCGGGACATCGCCTGGTATCCGGGCGGCGTGGACGACTGGACCGATGCGGGGCGCGTCTTGCAGCCAGTGGAGCCCTTGCCCATCGGCGCCAGCCTGTGCGGCATGGACGCACCCCCCCGACTCGCCTTAGACTGACCGAAACCGCGAAGGGCATCCGCCATGACCCAGCCCCCCCGCCCCATCGCCTCGGTCCTGATCGTCGAGGATCATCCGCTGTTCTCGGACGCGCTGTCGATCACGCTTCAGATCGTCGGCGGCATCAGCAGCGTGCGCACTCCCAGTTCCATCGCGGACTGCCTGCGCCAACTGGCCGTGGGTCCGCAGCCCGACGCGGTGTTCCTGGACCTGAACCTGCCCGATGCCGATGGGTTGGACGGGCTTTTGAAGGTGCGCAAGGCCGCGCCACAGGCGGCGCTTCTGATCGTGTCGTCGCTGACCAGCCCGGCTATCGTGAATGCCGCGATCGAATTCGGGGCATCGGGCTATGTCCCCAAGCACAGCCAGCGGCAGGTGTTCCAGGATGCCCTGGCCCGGATCGGCCGGGGCGAGATCTATCTGCCTGATGGCTTCGTGGCCTCGGATCCCGGCGCCAAGCCCATGGCCCTGACGCGGGACCGGCTTGAAAGCCTGACCGCGCAGCAGTCGAAGATCCTGTCGCTGATTTCCGAAGGCAAGCTGAACAAGCAGATCGCGCATGAGCTGGACATCGCGGAATCGACCGTCAAAGCGCATGTAACCGTGATCATGCGCAAGCTGGGCGTGCAGAACCGCACCCAGGCCGTCCTGGCCGCGCAGGCGGCGCGGTTTGACAGCCTTGCCGCGCGGTGACATCCTGCCCCTTGCAGGGCGCGGACGGGCGATGACAGCATGGACGGAGGGGATCCACGGCGGCGCTGACGGGAACAGGCATGGACGCCGGGGCGGCCGGGCGGGTCTTGCGGCGCGGTCAGGCCCCAGCGGGCGATCCGGCAGCGATGCTGCATCTGGCGGCCGATCTGGGACCGGGGCTTGCGCTTGTGCTGGTCTTTGCTTCGCCCGCAGCGGATTTCACGGCAACCATGGCGGCGGCTAATCGGGCCTTTGGCGACACCCCGGTCTTGGGCTGCACCACGGTGAGGGAAATCGCGGGCGGCTATGTCGAGGATCGGATTGTCGCCGTGGGCTTTCCCGCGCGCGACTTCGCCGCCGAAACCATCGCCATCGAGGATCTGGACCGGATCGAGCCTGCCGTCATGATCGACCGGATGATCCGCGCCCGCCAGCGGCTTGGCGCGCAGCATCCGGGTTTCGCCCACGAATTCGCCTATCTGATGGTCGATGGCAGCACCCTTCGGGAAGATGCGCTGACGGCCGTGGTGGGTCACGGGCTTGGCCCGGTGCCGCTGTTCGGCGGATCGGCGGGCGACGGGACGCGGTTCGGGCAAGGTTATGTGGCCCAAGGCGCGCGGGTGCGCACGAACGCGGCCTTCCTGACCTTCATCCGCACCCGCTGCCCGGTCAGGGTCTTCAGCTTCGACCATCTGGACGCGGGCACAGGCCCGATGGTCGTCACCGGCGCCGATCCCGCGCAGCGCCGCGTGCATGAGATCAATGCGGCCCCCGCCGCCACGGAATACGCGCGCCTGCTGGGCAAGCCTGCCGGGCAACTGGATCCCTTCACCTTCGCCGCCCATCCCCTAGTCATGCGCTTCGGCGGCCGTTATCACGTCCGGTCGATCCAGCGGGTCGAGAACGGCACGGACCTGGTGTTCTCCAGCGTCAGCACGACGCCTTCGTCGATGGCGCTGAAGAACACCAGG
>JAPSIP010000139.1:0-2775 GCA_031178645.1 Paracoccus sp. (in: a-proteobacteria)
GCTGACCCAGGCGCCGTAATTCGCGCCCGACTGGCGTTCCAGCCCCGCCTGCATGGACAAAAGATTGCCCAGCGTCACGGATGCCAGCCGCGGATCGGGATTGGCAGGCAACTCGTCCCGCAGGATCGGTGCGATGGGCTGGCCGGGGCCCTCCAACTCGCCACGCTGGATCGCGATCCCGGCCAGGGCCGAAACGATGGATTTCGAGGCCGACTTGATGTTGGTCGGGCTGTCGGGCGTGAAGCGGCCATAGCCGCGGGCCGCGATCTCTGACCCGTTTGACCAGACGGCGATGGCGCGCAGGTTTTCCAGCCGCGCCGCATCATCAAGGATCGGCGTCAGGCCGGATTGCGCCAATGCAGGCGCGGCAAGAAGCGGGGACAGGCTGGCGGTCAGCAGAAGGGTGCGTCGGTTCATGGCTTCATATATGTGCCGGTTGGCGGCTCTGGCGGAATCACGCTTGCGTCAGCATGGGCTTGCCCGGGGGGCACCGGGCCATTACGGCAGGGAGCATGCCCCTATGCAGGAAGCCCAGCCATGACCGCGCTTGATGACCTAGCCCCGGTGCCCTTTCACGATGCCGCCGCCCCGCAGCGCGCGCGGATGCTGTCGCGGCTGGCCGACACGGAACTGGCCGTGGCCCTTGTGGCCGAACCGTCAGGCGATCAGGTGGAACTGCGCATCTTTCCGCTGGAAGGGGGGCCGGTCGCCCTTGCCTGCGATACCGAGGATCGGCTGGCAGGCTTTTTCGGCGGGCCGGTGGCCTATGCCGCGATGCCCGGCCGCGTTCTGGCGGGGCTTCTGCAAGCCGAAGGTGCAGGCCTCTTGGTCAATCCGGGCCTGCCGTCGGAAATGCTGCTGGACGCTGCCATGCTGGACTGGCTGACCGGCGCCCTGTCCGCCGCGCCCGAGGCGACCGATGCCCGCCTGCGCCTGACCGCGCCCGCGCCTGCCGTGGTCGAGGCCCTGGCGCAACCCCTGGCCGAACGGCTGGGCGACATGCGCGGCTTGATCGCGGGGGCCGCGCTTGCCGGCGCGGGCCGCGGCCACGTCGTCCTGGTCGCGGGTGCCGATCCCGCCCATCAGCCCGCCATCGCCAAGGCCCTGGCCGAGGCCCTGGCCTTCCTGCCCCCACAGCCGGGCGGGGTGGATGTCAGCTTTACCGATGCCGCGCTGCCTCCGCAGGTCCTGCGATTCGACCTTGCCCCGCCCGATGAACCCGTGGCCCCGCCGCGTCCCAAGGGCCCGCCGATCCTGCGCTGACGTCCAAGCACGGTTGCGTGATCGCCCTCAAGCTGCCAGAACCGGACCATGAAGACGCAACACAAAGCCCTGTCCGTCCACCTGCTGACCGCCACGGGTGCCGTCCTTTCGATGCTGGCCATGCTGGCCGCGGTCGAGGGGAAATGGTCGCTGATGTTCCTGTGGCTGGTCGTGGCCCTGGTTGTCGATGGCATCGACGGTCCCCTGGCGCGGAAATACGACGTGAAGATCCATTCGCCGAACTATGACGGCGTGCTGATGGATCTGATCATCGACTATCTGACCTATGTCTTCATCCCGGCCTATGCCTTGTTCAAGTCGGGGCTGTTGTCCGGCTGGACCGGATGGTTCGCGATCATCGTCATCGTCTATGGCAGCGTGATCTATTTCGCGGACACGCGGATGAAGACCAAGGACAACTCGTTCTCGGGCTTTCCGGGCTGCTGGAACATGGTGGTGCTGGTGGTCTTCGCGACCGATCCGCATTGGTCGGTGATCCTGCTGATCGTGGTCGCCCTGACGGTCGCGATGTTCCTGCCGATCAAGTTCATCCACCCGGTCCGCACCGAACGCTGGCGGGCGATTTCCCTGCCGGTGTCGGTGCTGTGGTGCGTCTTTGCCGCGCGCGCCGCCTGGGTCGACTTTCACCCCGACAGCTGGGCCAACTGGGGACTTGTCGTCACCTCGCTGTGGCTGCTGCTGGCGGGGCCGGCCCAGCAACTGATGCCCAAACGCGCCTGAACCCCTGGGGATGCCCATGATCCATGCCCTGAAACCCCTGGCCGCGCTGATCCTTCTGGCGCTGCCCGCCGCCGCGCAGGACGCCATCACCCTGGGCATGGTGCTGGAGCCCCCGAACCTTGACCCGACCGGCGGCGCTGCGGCGGCCACCGATGAGGTCGTCTATGCCAATGTCTTCGAAGGCCTGACCCGCTTTGGCCCCAACGGCAGCATCGAGCCGGGCCTGGCCGAACGCTGGGACGTTCAGGATGACGGCCGCAGCTATGTCTTCCACCTGCGGCAGGGCGTGACCTTCCACGACGGCGCGGGCTTCGACGCCAGCGACGTGGTCTTCACCCTGGACCGGGCGCGGGCGCCCGATTCGACCAATGCCCAGAAGGTGCTGTTCCAGGGCATCGCCTCGGTCGAGGCGGTGGACCCGGCCACCGTCCGCGTGACCCTGACCGCGCCCGACGGGAACTTTCCCTTCAAGATGGCCTGGGGCGACGCGGTGATGCTGGATCCGGCAAGCGCGGACAGCCTTGCCACGAACCCGGTCGGCACCGGCCCGTTCCGGCATGAACAGTGGGTGCAGGGCGACCGGATCGTGTTGCAGGCCTTTGACGGATACTGGGGCGAAAAGCCCGCGCTGCGGACCGCGACCTTCCGCTTCATCCCCGACCCCTCGGCGGCCTTCGCGGCAATGATGGCGGGCGATGTCGATGCCTTCCCGAACTTCCCCGCGCCCGAGACTCTGCCCCAGTTGCAGGCCGATCCCCGGTTCAAGGTGAT
>JAPSIP010000139.1:2785-5151 GCA_031178645.1 Paracoccus sp. (in: a-proteobacteria)
CGAGACGATCCTGGCCATGAACAACGCCCGCGCACCCCTGGACGACATCAGGGTGCGCCAGGCCATCGCCCATGCGATCAACCGCCAGGACATCATCGACGGCGCGATGTTCGGATATGGCACCCCCATCGGCAGCCATTTCGCGCCGCATCACCTGGATTACGTCGACCTGACCGGCCTTTCGGCCCATGACCCCGATAAGGCCAAGGCGCTGCTGGCCGAGGCAGGCACCGGGCCGATCACCCTGCAACTGGCCCTGCCGCCCACGCCCTATGCCCGCCGCGGCGGAGAGATCGTGCAGGCGCAACTGGCCGAGGTCGGGATCCAGACCCAGATCACCAACATGGAATGGGCGCAGTGGCTGGAAACCGTCTTCAAGGGCGGCGATTTCGACCTGACCATCATCAGCCATACCGAGCCGCTGGACATCGATATCTATGCCCGGCCCGATTACTATTTCCATTACGCCAAGCCCGATTTCGTGGCCCTAATGGACCAGTTGCAGGCGGCAGTGACGCCCCAGCAGCGCGGCGACCTGTACCGGAAGGCGCAGGAGATGATCGCAGGCGATTACGTCAATGCCTTCCTGTTCCAGCTTGCCAAGACCGGCGTGACGGACGCCCGGATCGAAGGCCTGTGGGAAAACGCGCCCACGCAGGCCAATGACCTGACACGGGTGCGGTGGACCCCATAGCATGTCGCGGCTGCGCTGGATCCTGTCGCGGCTGCGCCGGACATTGTGGATCCGTGTGTCGCTTTATGCGCTGCTGGGCGTTGCGGCTGCGGTAGCAGCGACGCTGGCCACATGGCTGCCTTGGCCGCTGCCCATCGACATCAGCGCCGAGGCCATCGACAGCCTGCTGAACGTCATCGCCTCGTCCATGCTGGCGGTCACGACCTTTTCGGTGACGGCGCTGACCTCGGCCTATGGATCGGCCACGTCGAACGCCACGCCGCGGGCCACCCGCCTGCTGACCGAGGATGACTTTATCCAGTCGGTGCTGGCGACCTTTATCGGATCCTTCCTGTTCAGCATCGTGGGCCTGGTGACGCTGCGGGTCAGCGTCTATGGCCCGCAGGGCCGGGCGCTGCTGTTCGTGGTGACGGTTCTGGTCATTATCCTGATCGTGCTGGCGCTGCTGCGATGGATCCACCAGTTGACCAAGCTGGGCCGGGTCGGTGACACCATCGACCGGCTTGAGGAAGCGACCCGCCAGTCCATGCAGGCGCGGCTGGACCTGCCCTTCCTGGGCGGGCGCCCTTTGCCCGATGACGCGCCAGGGGGGCCTGCCGTCCTGGCGGACCAGGTGGGCTATGTCGAATTCGTCGACACCGCCGCCCTGTCCAGCCTGTGCGAGGATCGCGGCATCCACCTGGACATCCGCGTCCTGCCCGGCACCTTCCTGTATCACGGCAGCCCCTTGGCCGTCGTTCAAGGCGAGCCGCTGGGCGAGGATCTGGCGCGCAAGGTTCGCGGCGCCTTTACGGTCGGCACCGCCCGGTCCTTCGATCAGGATCCCCGCTTCGGCGTCATCACCCTGTCCGAGGTGGCGCTGCGCGCCCTGTCCCCCGCCGTCAACGATCCGGGCACCGCCATAGACGTGATCGGGCGGCAGGTGCGCCTGCTGACCCTGTGGTCCGAGGGCTGGCACAAGGCCGAACTGCACAAGGCGGAATATCCCCACCTGCGCGTCCCGCCGTTGCGGTACGACGACATCTGCGACGACGCCTTCCACCTGATCGCGCGGGATGCGGCGGGTCAGATCGACGTGCTGATCCGGCTGGTCAAGGCCCTGGACGCCCTGCGCCGGATTGGCCCCGAGGCTGCCCGTCAGGCAGCGGATCGCCAGTTGCGCCTGGCAGCCGACCGGGGCATGGCCGGCCTGCCGGCAGATCATGACCGCGACCGGCTGCGTAAGGTGCTGGACGAACTGGACCGCAGCGGGCGGGCGGCGTGATTTCCGCTTTTCATTTGCCATGTCGCGCGGCATAGTCCGCGCCATGACCCGGATGCTGGACATTCCCGCCGCCCCGACCGTGCCCTTTGGTGCGCGCGTGGTGGTGAACCTCCGCGGTCTGCTGCTTCTTACGCTGCGCTGAGCGGGTCTCCGGGCCGCCGCTCAGCCAGGAAGTGCCCGGTCACCTTCCGCGACAGACCTGTAAGAAAGCATCTCCCATGACCGACAAGAACCGCGTCGTCATCTTCGACACCACCCTCCGCGACGGCGAACAGTCGCCCGGCGCCACCATGTCCCACGAGGAAAAGCTGGAAATCGCATCCATGCTGGACGAGATGGGCGTGGACATCATCGAGGCGGGCTTCCCCATCGCATCCGAAGGCGACTTCGCCGCCGTCAGCGAGATCG
>JAPSIP010000140.1 GCA_031178645.1 Paracoccus sp. (in: a-proteobacteria)
CACGATGGTCGGCGCGGGGGCGCTGTCCAGCCAGAAGCTGATCCAGATTCCCAGAAGGCTTGATGCCGTGGCGATCAGGACCGAGAGGGCCAGCATCGCCCGCAGGCGCGTGGTGACAAGGAAGGCGATGGCGCCCGGCGCAATCAGCAGCGCGACCGACAGGATGATCCCCACCGCCGACAGCATCGCCACGACCACGGCCGAGATCATCGCTAGCATCCCGTAATGCAGCCAGCGGATCGCCAGGCCCACCACCCGCGCCTGCACGGGGTCGAAGACCAGCAGCGCGAAGTCGCGCCATTTCAGGATCAGCACCAGCCCCACGACGGCCGAGATCGACCCGGCCGAGATGAAATCGTCGCGCCCGATCCCCAGGATATTGCCGAACAGGATATGGTCTAGATGCACGTCCGTCGGGAATTGGGTGTAGATGACAAGCCCCAGCCCGAACATGCCCGCCATGACCACGCCCAATGCCGTGTCCGGCTTGATGCGGCTGTTGGCGTCCAGCCAGCCCGCCGACAGCGCGCAGACCATGCCTGCGGCGAAGGCTCCGATCAGCAGGGGGATGCCCGCCAGATAGGCCAGCGATCCCCGTCGCCCATCAGCGCCCAGCCCCGCAGGACCAGGAAGCAGCTTAGCAGGGCGGCGGGGATCGCGACGATGACGGCGATCAGCGCGGCCTCGACCATGAAGGGGAAGGCGAAGGGGGCGGTGATCCAGGTCATTCGGTCGCCTCGCGGATGCGGCGGCGGCTGGCCAGGAGGCCGTGGCGCGGCGCGAAGACAAAGGCCGCAAGGAAGATCAGCGTCTGCAGGACGACGATGATACCACCCGTCGCGCCGTCCAGGAAGAAGCTGACATAAGCCCCGATGGCCGAGGTCAGGCTGCCGATTGCGACCGACAGCGCGATCAGCCGGGGAAAGCGGTCGGTCAGCAGATAGGCGGTGGCGCCGGGCGTCACGACCATGGCGATGACGAGGAAGGCGCCGACGGTCTGCATGGCGGCGACCGTGGATCCTGCCAGCAGGGTGAAGAACAGGATCCGAAGCCGCCCCGGGTGCAGGCCGATGGTGCGGGCATGGCTTTCGTCGAAGAAGACCACCATCAGGTCGCGCCATTTTGCCAGCAGGATCACCAGCGACACGCCCCCGATGATTGCCAACTGCAGCGTGTCACCGGGCGAGATCGCCAGGATGTTGCCCATCGTGATCGCCTGAAGATCGACCGAAACCGGATTCAGCGAGATCATGAACAGCCCGATCCCGAAGAAGCCGGTGAAGATCAGGCCGATGATCGCGTCTTCCTTGAGCCCGGTGCGGCTGTTCAGGAACAGCATGGTCAGCGCGGCCAGGCCCCCCGACAGGAAGGCGCCAAGCGCGAAGGGCAGGCCCAGCATATAGGCCCCCGCGACACCCGGCACGATGGAATGGGACAAGGCGTCGCCGATCAGGCTCCAGCCCTTCAGCATCAGATAGGCCGACAGGAAGGCGCAGACCCCGCCCACCAGGGCCGAAACCCAGATGGCGTTCGTCATGTAGCCATACGTGAAGGGGACCAGCAGGGTGTCCAGCATCAGGCGCTGCCCCTTGCGTCCCGCGACGGCCGGGGGGCCAGCCCCCCGGACCCCCCGGGATATTTCTGCCAAGATGAAGGGGCTTTGGTCATTCGTCTTTCCTTCGGGCACGCTGGTCGTAGAAGACCAGGGGGCGTTCATCGTCGGTGAAGACGTCGAGGCTGCGGTGGTCGGCATCGTCATGAAGGGCAGCGCCGCCAAGGGCGAAATGGCGCAACACGCCGCCAAAGGCCTGGCGCAGGTTTTCGGGAGTGAAGGTCGTCTCGGTCGGGCCGTGGGCCAGAACAGTGCCCTTCACCATCACGACCCGGTCACAGTATTCGGGGACCGAGCCGAGATCGTGGGTCGAGACCAGCATCACCCGGCCTTCGTCCCGCATCGCCTTGAGCAGGGCGATGATCGCCTGTTCCGTCTGCACGTCCACGCCGGTGAAGGGTTCGTCCAGCAGGATGACCTGGGCTTCCTGCGCGATGGCGCGGGCCAGGAAGACGCGCTTCTTCTGGCCGCCCGACAGTTCTCCTATCTGGCGGCGGCGGAAGTCGGTCATGCCGACGCGGGCCAGGGCTGAATCCACAGCCTGCCGATCAGTGGCGCGGGCATGGCGGAAAAAGCCCATATGGCCGTATCTGCCCATCATCACGACGTCCTCGACCAGGACGGGGAAGGTCCAGTCCACCTCCTCGGCCTGGGGGACATAGGCGACGAGGTTGCGGGCCAGGGCGTCGTCCACCGTGCCGCCCATGATGCGGACCTGGCCCGAGGCATGGGGCAACAGCCCCATCAGCGCCTTGAACAGCGTCGATTTGCCTGCGCCGTTGACGCCGACCAGGGCGGTGACGGATCCTTGCGGCACAGTGAAATTGGCATCCCGCAGCGCAGTGACGCCGTTGCGATAGGCGACGGTGAGGTTCCGGACGTCGATCCCGTCGCTCATCCCCCCAACCCGTTCACGATGGTTTCCGAAGTGACGCGCAGCAGGTCAAGGTAGGTCGGGACGGGGCCATCCGCCTCGGACAGGCTGTCCACGTAGAGGACGCCGCCATAGGTGGCGCCGGTTTCGGATGCGATGCGGCGGGCGGGGCGGTCGGAGACGGTGGATTCCGAAAACACCACGCCAATCTCGTTCTGCCGCATCACGTCGATGACATGGCGCACCTGCTGCGGCGTGCCCTGCGCATCGGCATTGATCGGCCAGAGGTAGAGTTCCTGCAAGCCGAAATCCCGGGCCAGATAGGAGAACGCCCCTTCGGAGGTGACCAGCCAGCGGCGGTCGGCGGGCAGGGCGCGGGCTGCATCGCGCAGGGGCTCGATCGTTTGCGTGATCTGCGACTTGTAGGCGTCGGCATTGGCTTGGTAGGTCGCGGCATTGTCGGGATCGGCCGCGGCCATGGCAGTGGCGATGTTGTCCACATAGACCAGGGCGCTGTCCAGGGCCATCCAGGCATGGGGGTTGGGCTTGCCGTCATAGTCGCCGCCGGCAATCGACATCGGCTGAACGCCGTCGCTGACGACCGCCACCGGAACGTCGCCCAACTGGTCGATGAACTGCTGGAACCAGCTTTCCAGGTTCAGGCCGTTCACCAGGATCAGGTCCGCATCAGCCGCGCGGATCAGGTCGCCCGAGGTGGGCTGATAGTTGTGGATCTCGGCCCCCGGTTTGGTGATGGATTCAACCGTGGCTGCATCGCCCGCAACGTTGCGGGCCATGTCGGCGATGATCGTGAAGGTCGTGGCAACCTTCAACTGTTCGGCCTGGGCAGGCAGGGCAAGAAGGGCGGCAAGGGTGGCGACCAAAGGCAGTTTCATCGGTTCCGATTTCCAGCATCCGTCGATGGATGATTACTGTGCGAACCGTTCTCAACTGTCAATAGTTGAGAACTAGTTGCAACTGAACGTTCGGTAGGGCATCAAGGTTGCATGGATCATCGTGCCATTCAGTTGGAACAGGCCCTGCGGGATGCCGGGGTGCGGGTGACGCGGCAGCGCGCCGCCCTGCTGCGCGTGATCGCGGGCAGCGAGGATCATCCCGACGCGGCGGAACTGCACCGCCGGGCCGAGGTGGCGGGTGCCGGCGTGTCCCTGGCCACGGTGTATCGCACGCTGACCACGCTGCAGACGCAAGGCGTGATCGACAAGCTGGAGTTCCAGGGCGAGCCCGCCCGGTGGGAAGCTGCGGATCAGCGCCACCACGACCACATGATCGACGTGGATACGGGCGAGGTGGTCGAATTCATCAACGACCGGATCGAGCGGTTGCAGGCCGAGATCGCGGCCGAGATGGGCTACGAGATCATCCATCACCGGCTGGAACTGTATGTGCGGCGGCGGGGCGCCTGACCCCGGGATGCAGATCTTTGACAAGATCATCTCGGACCGTGGATCGCGTTATGCGGTTTCGGGCGGGGCTGCCGCGACGCGGGCCGAGGCGGCGGCGCTGCTGGCCGAACTGAAGCGCAACAAGCGTTTTGCAAAGGCCACCCACAACAGCTGGGCCGCGATCCTGTCAGGCGAGCCGGTCAAGGACGACGATGGGGAAGCGGGCGCGGGCGCGCTGATCCTGCAGATGCTGGACCGTGCCGGGCTGCGCGATCACGTGGTGGTCGTGACCCGCTGGTATGGCGGCAAGCAGTTGGGCGGGGACCGCTTCCGCCATGTGGCGGATGCGGTCAGGCTGTATCTAAGCGAGACGGGGCTGGGCTAGCGCCAGCCAAGCGCCGGGGCGACGTGGCGCAGGATGTTGTCGAGGACATGGACGTTGTAGTCCACGCCCAGCATGTTCGGCACGGTCAGCAGCAGGGTGTCGGCCTCGGCAATGGCCTCGTCCTGGCGCAGTTGCTCGATCAGGCGGTCGGGTTCGTCGGCATAGCTGCGGCCGAAGACGGCGCGATAGTTGTCGATATTGCCGATCTGGTCGCTGTCCTTGCCGCCGCGCCCGAAGAACCGGCGGTCCATGTCCGAGGTCAGTGCGAAGATCGACCGGCTGACGGACACACGCGGTGTGCGCGCGTGACCAGCAGCAGCCCACGCCTCGCGATAGGTGCGGATCTGGCGGGCCTGCTGGACGTGGAAGGGCTCGCCCGATTCATCCACCTTGAGGGTCGAGCTTTGCAGGTTCATGCCCATCTGCGCTGCCCATTCCGCCGTGGCGTTCGAGGCTGATCCCCACCAGATGCGGTCGCGCAATCCGTCGGAATGGGGTTCCAGCCGCAGCAGGCCCGGCGGGTTCGGGAACATCGGGCGCGGGTTCGGACGCGCGAAGCCCTTGCCTTCAAGCTGCTGCAGGAAGACCTCGGTATGGCGGCGGGCCATGTCTTGGTCCGTCTCGCCCTCGGCCGGTTGATAGCCAAAATAGCGCCAGCCGTCGACGACCTGTTCCGGGCTGCCCCGGCTGATGCCCAGTTGCAACCGCCCGCCCGAGATCAGGTCGGCCGCGCCCGCATCCTCGACCATATAAAGCGGGTTTTCATAGCGCATGTCGATGACGCCGGTGCCGATCTCGATCCGGCTGGTCTTCGCGCCGACAG
>JAPSIP010000141.1 GCA_031178645.1 Paracoccus sp. (in: a-proteobacteria)
GCCCGCGCCAGGCGGGGCCACAAGCACCGCCCGGCCATGCGCGGCAAGCGCATCGCACAGCGGGGCAAGAACATCGTCGATAGGCAACCGATCGGGCATGGCCGCGTTATGTCGCAACGGCGGGCCAAGCGGAACCCCGGCCCGCCGCCCTATTCAAACCCCATCCCGGAGCCTATCTTCCGGAAAAGACGGCAAGACACAGGCAGGCGGAATGGGTATCGGCAGCACATTGATGGCAGGCATCGGCCTGGGCGATCCGGTCATCCGGCTGGGCGTCACGGGCCTGTCGCGGGCGGGCAAGACAGTGTTCATCACCTCGCTGGTGGCAAACCTGATGGACCGGGGGCGGATGCATTCGCTGCGCGCCGCCGCCGACGGCAGCATCAAGGCCGCATGGCTGCAACCCCAGCCCGACGACACCGTGCCGCGCTTTGACTTCGAACGCCACCTGGCGGCCCTGACCGGCGCCGCGCCGCATTGGCCCGAGGGCACGCGCCATGTCAGCCAGTTGCGCCTGTCGCTGCGGCTGGACGGCAAGGGGCTGTTCGGCGGGCTGACCGGCCCGCGCACCGTGCATCTGGATATCGTCGACTATCCCGGAGAATGGCTTCTGGACCTGCGCCTGATGGAGCGGGACTTTTCCGAATGGTCGGCCGAGGTTCTGGACCGCATGGAAGGCCGCCCCGGCGCGAACGATTATCACGCGGCGCTTGCCGGCCTTGACGGCGACCGCTTCGACGAACCGACGGCCCAGATGCTGGCCGCGACCTATACCGCCCATCTTCACGCCGCGCGCGAGGCCGGCTGGTCCGACTGCACCCCTGGCCGCTTCCTCATCCCCGGAGAGATGGAGGGATCGCCCGCGCTGACCTTCGCCCCCCTGCCCGCCTCTTTCGCCGAAGGGCGGCTGCACAAGGAATTCCGCCGCCGCTTCGACGCCTACAAGTCGCGGGTGGTGAAGCCCTTCTTCCGAGAACATTTCGCCCGCATCGATCGGCAGGTGGTGCTGGTCGATGTTCTGGGCGCCATCCATCAAGGCCCCCGCGCGGTCGAGGACATGCGCCGCGCAATGGCCGACATCCTGACCGCCTTCCGCCCCGGACGCGCGGGCTGGCTGTCCCAGCTTCTGGGCACGCGGCGGGTGGAACGCATCCTGTTCGCGGCGACCAAGGCCGACCACCTGCACCATCTCCAGCACAACCGCCTGACCGCGATCCTGTCCGCCATGCTGCGAGAGGCGCGCGACCGCGCCGATTTCAGCGGCGCCCGGACCGAGGCCATGTCCATCGCCGCCCTGCGCGCCACGACCGAGGACACGATCCGCCAGAACGGCGAAGAACTGCCCGCCGTGCGGGGCCGCCTGATGGACGGGCGGCAGGCGGCCTTCTATCCCGGCGAGCTGCCCGCCGATCCTGCGGCGCTGCTGCATCCGGCCCGCGACGGGGCGCCGGACTGGCTGGATGGCGACTATGCCATCATGAACTTTGCCCCCGCCCCCATGACGGCGCGACCCGGCGACGGCCCGCCGCATATCCGGCTGGACCGCGCCGCAGACTTCCTGATCGGAGACCGGCTGTGAGCGATACCCCCCGCACCCGTGGCCCCGTGCTGATCGAACTGGACACGCCCAAGCCCGCCGAATCGCGCTCGGCCCCGGCCGAGGAAACCCGGGCCGAGGCGCTGAACCCCGCCGACGCCCCGCCCATAGACGCGGCCGATCCGCTGCTGCCCCGCCCCCGCACGATGGAGATGGTGACCCGTCTGGTCGGACGCCCGCCGTCCCGGCTGACGCGCTTCTTCATCAATTCGGGCGTGGCGCTGTTCACCTTTCTTCTGTCCATCGCCGCGCTAAACTTCATCAACGATCTTCTGAACCGCTATCCGGTGCTGGGCTGGATCGGGGTGGCGCTGTTCGCGCTGTTCACCTTGGCCGCGCTTGGCATGGCCTGGCGCGAATACCGGGCCTGGGCGCGCTTTGCCAGGATCGACGCGATCCAGCGGCGGGCGGGCGCGGCGCTTGCCGATGATAGCATGGACAAGGCCCGTGCCGTGGCCGACGATCTGCTGACGCTGTATCGCGACCGGCCGGAAATGGAGTGGAACCGCAAGCGCCTGTCCGACAATCGCGGCGATGTCTTCGATGCGCGCACCCTGCTGACCATGGCGGAAACGGAACTGCTGGCCCCCCTCGACCAGGACGCGCGGCGAGAGATCGAGGCCGCAGCCCGCACGGTCGCCACCGCCACCGCGCTGATCCCCCTGGCCCTGGCCGATGTCGCCGCCGCCCTGGCCGCGAACCTGCGCATGATCCGCCGCATGGCCGAGATCTATGGCGGCCGCGCCGGCGCCGTCGGCGGCTGGCGGCTGGCCCGCACGGTCATGACCCACCTGGTCGCGACCGGCGCGGTCGCGGCGGGCGACGACCTGATCGAGACGGTGGCCGGGGGTGGGATCCTGTCCAAGGTTTCCCGCCGCTTTGGCGAAGGCGTGGTGAACGGCGCCCTGACCGCCCGCGTCGGCATTGCCGCGATGGAGGTCTGCCGCCCCCTGCCCTTCCTGGCCCAGCCCCGGCCCAAGGTCGGCAACCTGGTGACGCGGGGCTTGCGCGGTCTGTTCGGATCGGACGAACGCGGCTAGAACTGTCCCGAAAGGGGACAGCGGATGGCGTTCTTTCTGGGAATAGACGGCGGCGGCACCGGATGCCGCGCGGCCCTGGCGGATGCGGATGGCCGGATCATCGGCGAGGGCCGGGGCGGCCCTGCCAATATCAACACCGATGTGGAAAGGGCTGCGGTCAATATCCTTGCCGCCACGGCCGAAGCCCTGGAAGGCACCGGCGCCGATCCCCGCGACCTGATTGCGACCCTTGGCCTTGCCGGCGGCACCATGGCGGCTGCGACGGAACGGCTGGCGGGGCTGCTGCCTTTTGCCCGGATGCAGATCGTCAACGACGCGGTGACGGCGACGCGCGGCGCGCTTGGCGCGGGGGACGGCATCCTGGCCGCGATCGGGACGGGATCGGTCTTTGCCGTGCAGCGCGGCGTCGATCTGCGGCAGGTGGGCGGGCGCGGCTTCCTGATGGGGGACGAGGGATCCGGCGCGGTGCTGGGCCGCTCGCTTCTGTCGCTGGCCATCCGGGCCGAGGACGGCTTTGCCGCCATGACCCCCCTGCTGCAACAGGTTCTGGCGGAGTTTGGCGGGATCGAGGGGATCATCCGCTTTGGCAACAGCGCCGCCCCCGCCGACTTTGCCCGGCTGGCCCCCCGCATCGTTACAGGCGACGACCCTGCGGCGCGGCAGGTCTTCGATGCGGCGGTGGCCGAGGTTCGTCATATCCTGACCGCGCTGCAGGGCGATGCACCGCTGCCGGTGGTGTTCCTGGGCGGGCTTGGCCCGGCCTACGCGGCGCGGCTGACGGACTGGCCCCAGCGACCGGCGCTTGGGTCCGGGGTGGACGGCGCGCTGCTGATGGCGCGGCAGATGGCCGGGGCGGCCTAGGCGCCCCGGCGGCGCCTGCGAACCATCCAGATCGCAGGCTGGCCGGTCACTCGGGGATGACGCGCACCGCGCCCCGCGCGGCACTGGTGGTCAGTGCGGCATAGGCCTTCAGCGCGGTGGACACCTGACGCTGGCGCGGCTTGGCGGGCTTCCAACCCTCGGCGTCCCGTTTCGCGCGGCGTGCGGCCAGCGTCGCGTCGTCCACGTCCAGGTGGATCACCCGGTTCGGGATGTCGATCACAATCCGGTCGCCCTGTTCCACCAGCCCGATGGTGCCGCCCTCGGCCGCCTCGGGCGAAACATGGCCAATCGACAAGCCCGACGAGCCGCCGGAAAAGCGACCATCGGTGACAAGGGCGCAGGCCTTCCCCAGCCCCTTCGATTTCAGGTAGCTGGTCGGATACAGCATTTCCTGCATCCCCGGCCCGCCGCGCGGTCCTTCATAGCGGATCAGCACGACCTCGCCCGGTTTCACCTTGCCGGTCAGGATGGCGCTGACGCTGTCGTCCTGGCTTTCGAAGATATGGGCCGGACCTTCGAATTTCAGGATCGATTCGTCCACGCCCGCCGTCTTCACGATGCAACCGTCCTCGGCCAGATTGCCGTAAAGGACCGCCAGGCCGCCATCCTGGGAAAAGGCATGTTCGGCCGTGCGGATCACGCCCCCTGTGCGGTCGGTGTCGACCGAATCGTAGCGGCGTTCCTGCGAGAATGCGACCTGAGTGGGCACGCCCCCCGGCGCGGCGCGATAGAAGTCATGAACCGTGGCGGCGTCGGTGCGCACCACGTCCCAGCGGTCAAGCGCCTCGGCCAGCGACCCGGCATGGACGCTGCCGGCTTCGGTGTGCAGCAGGCCCGCGCGGTCTAATTCGCCCAGGATGCCCATGATGCCGCCCGCGCGGTGGACATCCTCCATATGCACGTCGTCCTTGGCGGGGGCGACCTTGCAAAGGACCGGGACGCGCCGCGACAGGCGGTCGATGTCGGACATGGTGAAGTCGATGCCGCCTTCATGCGCGGCGGCCAGCAGGTGCAGCACAGTGTTGGTGGACCCGCCCATCGCGATGTCCAGCGTCATCGCGTTCTCGAATGCCTCGAAGCTGGCGATGGACCGCGGCAACACGCTGGCGTCGTCGCCTTCGTAATAGCGGCGGGCAAGGTCCACGATCAGGTGGCCCGCCTCGACGAACAGGCGCTTGCGGTCGGCATGGGTGGCTAGGGTCGATCCGTTGCCCGGCAGCGCAAGGCCAAGCGCCTCGGTCAGGCAGTTCATCGAATTGGCGGTGAACATGCCCGAGCAGGACCCGCAGGTCGGGCAGGCGGACCGTTCGATCACCTCGACCTCGGCGTCCGAGATGCGGTCGTCGGCGGCGGCGACCATCGCATCGACCAGGTCAAGCGCCTTGACCGTGCCGTTTTCCAGCACGACCTTGCCGGCCTCCATCGGGCCGCCGGACACGAAGACGACCGGGATGTTCAGCCGCAACGCAGCCATCAGCATCCCCGGCGTGATCTTGTCGCAGTTGGAAATGCAGACCATCGCGTCGGCGCAATGAGCGTTGACCATGTATTCCACGCTGTCGGCGATGATTTC
>JAPSIP010000142.1 GCA_031178645.1 Paracoccus sp. (in: a-proteobacteria)
GTTTGACTTTTTTCGCGGAGCGTGGCACTTTCGCCACAGATCGGCGGGAGCCGGTCCGACCCGCTACGGATATCATCCCCTTCCCGGCGGCGAGAGAGACGAACCTTCGAGCGCCCGGTCCCTGCACCGGGCGCTTTTTTGCGTGTGAGGCCCCGCGGCCTGCTAGAGCGCACAGATGTTTCGCATCGCCACCTGGAACATCAACTCGGTCCGCCTGCGCGAAGGGCTGGTCGCACGCTTCCTGACCGAGGAAGCGCCGGACGTGCTGTGCCTGCAGGAGTGCAAATCGCCGGTGGACAAGATCCCGCTCGACCAGTTCCGGGCGCTTGGCTACCACCACATCGTCGCGCGCGGGCAAAAGGGCTACAACGGCGTGGCGATCCTGTCCAAGCTGCCGATCACCGACGCGGGCGACCGCGACTATGCCAGCCTGGGCCATGCCCGCCATGTCGCGGCGCGGCTGGAAAACGGCGTGACGATCCACAACATCTACGTGCCCGCCGGCGGCGACATCCCCGACCGAGCGGTCAACGAAAAGTTCGGCCAGAAGCTGGATTTCGTGGCCGAGATGCGCGACGTCTTCCATGCCGACAAACCCGAAAAGGCGATCCTGGTCGGTGACCTGAACATCGCCCCGCGCGAGGATGACGTCTGGTCGCACAAGCAGATGCTCAAGATCATCAGCCACACGCCCGTCGAGGTCGACCACCTGCTGTCGGCCCAGGATGCGGGTGACTGGGTGGACGTGACGCGCCAGGACATCCCGACGGGGCTTCTCTATTCCTGGTGGAGCTACCGTGCCAAGGACTGGCACACTGCCGACAAGGGCCGCCGGCTGGACCATATCTGGGCCAGCCGCGACATCGCCAATGCCGCGCATAACAGCCGCATCCTGCGCCCCTGCCGGGGCTGGGAACAGCCCAGCGACCATGTGCCGGTGCTGGCCTCCTTCGATCTTTGACGCCCATTCACCTTGGCGCAAATATCCCACGGGGGGTCTGGGGGACGTGAAGTCCCCCAGCTTCGCCACCCGAAACAACCCTTCCCCTTCACGGCCCCAGCCCCCATATTGCGCCCAACAGTTCAGACCCGAACCTTCTGGGGATCTTCATGACCATGCTCTTTGACGGCGCCACCGACGCACCCAAGCCCACCGACTTCATCAACGACGTGACCGAAGCGAACTTCATGGCGGAAGTCGTGCAGGCCTCGATGCAGGTGCCGGTGATTGTGGATTTCTGGGCGCCCTGGTGCGGCCCCTGCAAGACGCTTGGTCCACAACTGGAAGCCGAGGTCGCGCGCCACAAGGGCCGCGTGCGCATGGCCAAGGTCAATGTGGACGAAAACCAGATGATCGCCGCGCAACTGCGCGTGCAGTCGATCCCGACGGTTTATGCCTTCTTCCAGGGCCAGCCGGTCGATGCCTTCCAGGGCGCCGTCCCGCAAAGCCAGGTCAAGCAGTTCGTGGACAAGCTGGCGGCGCTGTCGGGCGATGACGGCGGGCTTGCCGATGCCCTTGCCGCCGCCGAGCAGATGCTCGAGGAAGGCGCCTTCGCCGATGCCGCCGAAACCTTTGCTGCCATCGCGGCGGAAGATCCCGCCAGCAACGATGCCTGGGCCGGCCTGGTCCGCGCCCATCTGGCCGCTGGCGATGCGGATGCCGCACAGGCGGCCCTGGACGAGATTCCTGCCCCCGCCGCGACCAGTGCCCCGGTCGAGGCCGCGCGCGCCCAGTTGCACCTGGCCCGCCAGGCCGCGAAGGCCGGACCGCTGGATGCCTTGCAGTCCAAGGTGGACGCCGATCCCGACGACCAGCAGGCACGGCTGGAATACGCCCTGGCCCTGCACGCCGCCGGCCGGGTGGATGAGGCCATCGACATCCTGCTGGACAGCTTCCGCCGCGACCGCGACTGGAACGAGGGGGCAGCCAAGGCCCAGCTTCTGACCATCTTCGACAGCCTCAAGCCCACCGACCCGCTGGTCCAGAAGGGCCGTCGGCGCCTGTCCTCGATGATCTTCGCCTGATCCGATGCGGTTCCGCTTCGATCTGCCCCTGCGAATCCCGCTGTTCCCCCTGGAGGGGGCCGTGCTGATGCCCCGGGCGCGGATCCCGCTGCATGTCTTCGAGCCGCGCTACCTCCAGATGCTGGACGACGCGCTGAAGACAGAACACCGGCTGATCGGCCTGATCCAGCCCGAGGGCGAGGGACTGGCAACGATCGGCTGCGCGGGCCGGGTGGTGGCCTTTTCGGAAACCGACGACGGCCGGCAGATGATTTCCCTTCTGGCCGTGTCGCGCTTCCGCCTGACCGAGGTGCAGGAGGGTTTCACCCCCTATCTGATGGCCGAAGTCGACTGGTCCAGCTTTGCCCGCGACCTGAAAGGGCCCGAGGAAGACAAGGGCATGGACCGCGACGCGCTGTTTCCGCTGCTGCGCCGCTACATGGACTCGCATGAACTGTCGACCGACTGGGACGCCGCCGCCGAGGCCCAGGACGAGGCCCTGATCAATTCGCTGTCGATGGTCCTGCCCTTTTCCTCGGGCGACCGGCAGGCGCTTCTGGAAAGCCCGACCCTGGCCGATCGTCGCGAACTGCTGCAAGGCCTGATCGAATTCGCGCTGCATGGCGGCGATACCGAGGACCGTTTGCAATGACCCAAAGCCCCCATTCCGGCTTCGACCGCCACATGCTCGAGGCGCTTGTCTGCCCTGTCACCCATGCCACCCTGTCCTATGACGCGGGGCGGCAGGAACTGGTTTCGCAGGCAGCCGGCCTGGCCTTCCCGATCCGCGCGGGCATTCCGATCATGCTGGTGTCCGAAGCCCGCCAGATCAAGGCGGACTGATGGTGGCCCACAGCGACCCCTTCGTCGCCGTGCAGGACAGCCTGCGGCCGCGCCTGCCGATGTGGGTCAAGGTCGTGATCGCGCTGTGCTGCGCGATCCAGGTTCTGACCATGGGCGCCGACCTGCTGGGCTATCCCATCGTGCAGCAGGCCCTGGTCATCTTCGGCGGCTTCTGGTCGCCGGTGGTCTGGGCCGGCCACGGGATCTTTCCCGGCCATGTGCTGACGATCTTCGTGACCTATGGGTTCCTGCACGCGGGGCTTTTGCACCTGGGCATGAACATGCTGTCGCTGGTGGCCCTTGCGCGCGAACTGAACCGGTTGATCGGCCCGGCCCGCATGGCGCTTGTCTATGCCCTGTCGCAGGTCGCGGCAGCATTGCTGTTCGCGGTGATGACCCCAGACGGCGGGCCGATGATCGGCGCGTCGGGCGCGATCTTCGGCCTGGCCGGCGCGCTTGTGGGCTTTGCCGCCGTCACCGGCTGGCGCCGCCGCCGCCCGCTGGGGCAGCTTTGGCGGGGCGTGGCGGTGATGGTTGTGCTGAACGTGGCGCTGACCGTGCTGATGCCCTCGATCGCCTGGGAGGCGCATCTGGGCGGCACGCTGGCAGGCCTGCTGATGGGCGGCTGGATGGCGATGTCGCGCAGCCCCCGCCGGTTTTCAGGCTTCTGACGGCGGCGGGTCTTGGTCCGGCGCCTCGGCCTGCCCTTCCGCCGCCGCAAGCCGGCGCAGGGCCTGCCGGAACGGGTCGGCGGGCGCAAGCGCCAGCAAGGCCGCATTGTCGTTCGGATGATGGGCCAGATGCTCGGCAACCATACGGTGGCCCAGGCTGTTGCCGGTCCCCCGCCTCAGGTCGCCCTTGCCCCCAAACCAGCGGCCATGATCGTAATCCTGCCGCGCCCATTCGTTCATCGCCTGCCGCATGGCCCCCTGCGCGGGCCGGACGGTATCTGTTCCATCCGGCTGCCCGCCCAGCACCTGCAGCACGAAATGCCCGGCCAGCCCCTCGCTGACCAAGGCCTCGCCCAGCGATCGGCCATAGCCGGGGCCGTTCCATCGGATCAGATGGGCCAACTGGCGCACCAGGGCGCGACCAAAGGCGTCCGGCGCGAACCGCACGGGATTCACCGCAATCTCGACCACACCCGGGGCGGGGCAATGGCCTTGAACCGCCCCATCGGCCGAACGATCCGACTGCGCGCGAAGGACCAGATCGAAATCCGGCAGATCGGCATGGACCGAAGCCCGTGCCACCGCATCCCGGCTGGCCTGCCGGATTTCGGACAGGACCGGCGTCAGGTCGTGGCGCGCGTTCAGAAGATGGATGTGACAAGTGGTCATGGGCCGGGTATATCCGGTCGCAAGGGCGCCTGCCAGCGGCGGCAGTAACGGCCAGAACCTGGTGCCGAAGGCCCGGCAAAGGGTGCCCGCTGTGGACCATGCCCGATCACATCTTGCCGATCACCCTTCGCGCTGCAACCCGACAGGTTTTTCATGACCGCCCTTGATATCCGGCTTTGCTCTGCCAGCGACCTGGATGGGCTGGGACAGGTTCTGGACAGCATCGACCTGTTCCCGGCCGAGATGCTGCCCGAACTGATGTCCCCGTTTCTTGGCGGCGACACGGCCGATCTTTGGCTGACCTGCCTGGCAGGCGGAACCCCCGCCGCGCTTTGCTTTGCCCGCGCCGAAAGGCTGACGGAAGGGACATGGAACATGCTCGCCCTTGGGGTGGGCGCCGACTTTCAGGGGCGGGGGATCGGCGCGGCTCTTGTCGCGGCGCTTGAGGAACAGTTGCGGGCCAAGGGCGCGCGCATCGTCATCGTCGATACCTCGAGCACCGGGCAATATGAAAAGGCCCGCGCCTTCTATGCCCGCAACGGATACGAGGAAGAAGCGACGATCCGGGATTTCTGGGCCGATGGTGACCACAAGATCACCTACCGCAAGACGCTTCGTTGATCGTCAGGAAAGGGGACCAGGGGCACGGCGGGTGACCGAGGGGGCCTTTGCGCCCGCCCCTTACACCTCGGGCACCAGCACCTCGCGCTTGCCGACGTGGTTGGCCGCCGACACTACCCCCTGCTCCTCCATCTGCTCGACCAGGCGGGCGGCCTTGTTATAGCCGATGGCCAGCTTGCGCTGGATATAGCTGGTGGA
>JAPSIP010000143.1 GCA_031178645.1 Paracoccus sp. (in: a-proteobacteria)
CCGAATGCAGCCGGGTCAGCACCGGCGCGTCGCGGGGCGGATCGCCGATCTCGATGGCGTAATGCTCGACCCCGCCATCGTCGGGACGGAAGATGTGCAGCCGCGACCGCTCCGCCGCCAGCAGCGGCAGGTTGGCGGCAGCGACCGGGGCCAGGGCTGCCTCGTGCGCAAGCTGCGCCAGAAGGGGGCCGGGCGCGACCTGGGTCAGGCCGGGCAGCGGGTCGGCCGCCACCACCAGCACGGCGGGCAGCAACTGTGCGGATTTCGCAAGCGCCAGCCCGGCCATATGCGCCGTGGCATCCCCTTCGCGTTCCGTGAACAGCGGACCCTTCATCGGGGTCATCAGATCGCCCGAAGGATCGGCTAGGGCCCGCAACCAGGCATGGTCCGCATCGGCGGGCACGATGACGCGGGCCAGACCCTGGTCATAGGCCCGGGCCTTCAGCGTCTCGGCCCGCCGTCCGGTCAGCGCCAGGACCGGGCGGCCCAGGGCGCGGATCGCGTCAAGCCGCGCGGGGGCCAGGGTTTCCACCGCCGCGACCAGATAATGGCCGATCATCACCGGCAGCCCGGTGCGCAGGTCGCTGCGCGCGCGGGACACGGTTTCGGCCAGGGTGGGGATCAGGCTCATCGGCGATCCTGCGGAATTGAAACAAAGTGAAACATAAGCGCCCTGACCGACAACTCCATGTGAGATTTCCGACATGATGCTGGACGCACGACCGGACGCACGCCACCTACTCGCCCAATGAGATTGAGGAGGCAACATGCCCGGACTGAAAAAGATCCTGCTTGTCGATGACGAGGAAGACCTGCGCGAGGCCCTGGCCGAACAGTTGATCGCCACCGATGATTTCGACGTGACCGAGGCCGGCAGCGGCGCCGGTGCCGTGGATGCCGCCAAGGGCGCGATCTTCGACCTGGTGATCCTGGACGTGGGCCTGCCCGACACCGACGGGCGCGAATTGTGCAAGAAGCTGCGCAAGCTGAACGTGAAATGCCCGATCGTCATGCTGACCGGCCATGACACCGACGCCGACACGATCCTGGGCCTGGACGCGGGCGCCAACGACTATATCACCAAGCCCTTCAAGTTTCCGGTCCTGCTGGCCCGCCTGCGCGCGCAACTGCGCACGCATGAACAGTCCGAGGACGCGATCTTCCAGCTTGGGCCCTATACCTTCAAACCGGCGATGAAGATGCTGATCGACGGGAAGGACCGCAAGATCCGCCTGACCGAGAAGGAGACCAACATCCTCAAGTTCCTGTACCGCGCGCAGGACGGGGTGGTCGCCCGCGACGTGCTGCTGCACGAGGTCTGGGGATACAACGCCGGCGTGACGACGCATACGCTGGAAACCCACATCTATCGCCTGCGCCAGAAGATCGAACCCGATCCCAGCAATGCGCGCCTGCTGGTGACGGAATCGGGCGGATACCGGCTGGTGGCGTAAGGCCGTTCATCCATGTCTGGGACAAGGCCCGGCCCTGTGCCGGGCCTTGCGGTTTCTGCGCGCTTGCTGATCTGATAGCATGGATGGACTTGCGGCGCGAAGGACAGCCATGACGATCACCAAGGAAGACGAACTGGACGGGCTGAAGGCAATCGGCCGGATCGTCGCAGATACGCTGCAGATCATGATCCGCGCCGTCGAGCCCGGCATCACGACCCGCGAACTGGACGAAATCGGCCGGATGCACCTTGACCGCGAGGGGGCGGTGTCCGCGCCCCGCGCCACCTATGACTTTCCCGGCACGACCTGCATCAGCGTCAACGAGGAAATTGCCCACGGCGTCCCCGGCAGCCGGGCCATCGCCCAAGGCGATCTGGTTAATATCGACGTCTCGGCCTCGAAGGACGGATATTTCGCAGATTCTGGTGCCACGGTCCCGGTCCTGCCCGTTGCCCCGCTGCTTGCAAGGCTGTGCCGGGACGGTTGCCGCGCGACCGGGCTGGGCATTGCCCAAGTCCGGCCAGACCGCCCTCTTGCAGGGATCGGCCAAGCGGTTGGCCGCTTTTCGGCCACGCGCGGCTATACGCTAATCCGCAACCTGGCCAGCCACGGCATCGGACGATCGCTGCATGAATACCCCCAGGAAATCGCCACTTGGCCCGCCCGCGGCGACAAGCGCCGCATCCGCAAGGGCATGGTCCTGACTGTCGAACCCTTTCTGTCGATGGGCGGCAACATGGCGACCGAAGGGAATGACGGCTGGACGCTGTTCAGTCAGCCCAGCGCGCCGACGGTGCAGTACGAACATACTGTCGTGGCCGCAAACCAAGGGCCGATCATACTGACCCTGCCGGGCTGAAAAGGGGGCCGGAAAGGGACCGAGCGGGGCCCGGGCGGCCTGCCGGAAAACGACCGCGTAGGTCATGGAACCGTTCGCCGAATCGCGGCGTTCACCCCCCGAAGCCCAGTGGCCGGAGGATGCGGCCACACTCTCCCTCCCCTCTCTGATGCCCCGGCGTTTTCCCGCGCCGGGGCTTCGTTCATCCGCGGCAATGCGGCGCGGTCCAATCCCAGTCGGGTCCGATGGGGATGATGCGGTGCGGGTTCACGGTGTCGTGGCTGAAATAGTAATGCCGCATGAAATGATCCGGCCGGACGGTCTCGGCCACGCCGGGCATCTGGTACAACTCGCGCGCCCAGGCCCAGAGGTGGGGATAATCGACGATCCGGCGGCGGTTGCACTTGAAATGCGTGTGATAAACCGCATCGAAGCGGGCCACCGTGGTGAACAGGCGCCAGTCGGCCTCGGTCAGGCGGTCGCCGGCAAGATAGCGGTTCCCGGACAAGATCCCCTCGATCCAGTCGAGGCTGTTGAACAGGGGGTGGACCGCCCTGTCATAGGCTTCCTGCGACGTGGCGAAGCCCGCCTTGTAGACGCCATTGTTGACCGTGTCATAGATGCGGTCGTTCAGATGCTCGACCTGCTCTCGCAGGTCTTGGGGCCAGTAGTCGTCCGTGTTGCCGGTGATGCCGTCAAAGGCGCTGTTGAACATGCGGATGATGTCGCTGCTTTCGTTCGAGACGATCCGGTCCCCATCGCGGTCCCACAGCGCCGGCACCGTCACCCGGCCCGATGCCTTGGGATCCGCGCGCAGGTACAGCTTGTACAAATATGGCTCGCCGAACAGCCGGTCACCGGTGGCGCCGTCGAAATCGGTGCGGAACTCCCACCCGTTCCACAGCATGTCGGGATGCACGGCCGATACGTCGATGTGATCCTCAAGCCCCTTCAGCGCACGGAAGATCAGCGCACGATGCGCCCAGGGGCAGGCATAAGAGACGTAAAGATGATAGCGCCCGCTTTCCGCCTTGAAGCCCCCTCCTCCGGTCGGGCCGGGGCTGCCGTCGGCGGTCACCCAGTTGCGGTGCTTGGCCGTGTCGCGGACAAACTCGCCGCCGCTTGCCTCGGTGTCATACCATTCGTCCTTCCAGACGCCGTTGACCAATTGGCCCATTTCCCCGTCCTCCTGCTGGTTGACAGGGGAACGGGGCAAAAGGGGATGCGGTTTCAGGCAATGGCCTGATCGCGCGTCTCGGCCTTGACCAGCAGCAGGGCCAAGGCACCCAGCAGCAACAGCGCGGCAAAGACGCCGATGGCAAATCCGAAGCCCTTGGCAAAGACAAGGGCCAGCAGGCTGGGGGCCAGGATCCCCCCCAGCCGCGCCACCGCACTGGCGGTGCCCATGCCGGTGCCGCGCAGGTGGGTGGGGTAAAGTTCGGGCGTGAAGGCGTAAAGCGCGCCCCAAGTGCCCAGCAGCGCAAAGCTCATCAGAATCAGGGCAGCGGCGATCATCGCCGTTCCCGTCGCCACCGTGAACAGCGCGCAGCCCGCTGCGCTGAGAAGCAGGAAGCCCAGCAGCGTCGCGCGACGACCCAAGGCCTCGACCCCCCAGGCGGCCAGGGCATAGCCCGGCACCTGCGCCAGGGCCAGCACCACCAGGAATTCGTATCCGCGCACGAAGCCGAAGCCTTCCGTCGCCAGTTGTCCCGGCACCCAGACAAAGACGCCGTAATAGGACAGCGACACCAGGAACCACACCGCCAGGACGCCGATGGTCCGCGACCGCAGCATGTCCGAGAAGATCGAGGTCTCGGCCCCCGTGGGAACCTGCGCGGGAACCAGTTCCGCATCGCGCGGCAGCGCCTGCATCCCGTTCGTCACCAGCACGCGGTCGACCACGGCCTTGGCCCCCACCTTGTCGCCCTTGCGGATCAGGTACATGGGCGATTCGGGCACCCAGAGCCGCAAGAAGATGCCGATCAGGGCCGGAATGGCCGCCACCGCGAAGATCCACCGCCAGGGCGCCACCGCCCCTTGCGCCACCGCGATCCAGGCGGTCAGGGCCACGACGATGGTGCCCACGGCCCAAAAGCCCTCCAGCCAGACCAGCCAGCGGCCCCGGTTCCGGGGCGGCAGGAACTCGGCCATCATCGCGTAATCCACGGGCAGCGTGCCGCCCACCGCGACGCCGGTCAGGAAGCGCAGCACCAGAAGCAACGTGAAATCCTGCGCAAAGACGGACGCCAGTCCGAAGATCGCGTCCATGCCCACGGTCAGCACCAGGATGTTGCGGCGCCCGATCCGGTCCGCGATCCGGCCAAAGGCGAAGGCGCCCAGGAACATGCCCGCAAAGAACACCGTGCCGATCTGGAAGGCCGTCACGCGGTCGATCCCGAAGGTTGCCGCGACCGATGGCGCGGCAAAGCCCACCGCGATGACCTGCATCGCGTCGGCTGCCCAGACCAGCCCGAAGATCCCCAGAAGCCGCCACTGGAACCGCCCGGCCCCGCCGCGCGCCAAAGCCTCGTCCACCGTCAACTGCATCTCGCCCCCCTTTGGCCCGATGGCATTGCTTAACGGCAGTCGTCGCCATCACCAAGCCGTGATTGTGCCGGTGCAGCATTTTCCTGCCGTTGCGTCAACTCGACAGGGCGGATCGGCGCGGCTAGGGTCCGCCCGCCAAAGGAGACTGCCATGTTCACCATCGCC
>JAPSIP010000144.1 GCA_031178645.1 Paracoccus sp. (in: a-proteobacteria)
CGGGCGGCATCGACGGCCGGGTCGAGGCCACCCGCATGGCGCGGCTTGCCGGTGACGCAGGCCTTGGCGTTGATGTCGTCGGGATGCAGCCGCTTATAGGCGTCGGCCATCCAGGCCATCTCGCGTTCCCCGGTGCCCATGTCTGGCGCCGGCACGTTCTGGCTGGGCGAGATCAGGTTCCTGCGCGACAGTTCATAGGTGAAGCGCCGGGTGATCCGTTCCAACTCATCCTCGTTCCAGGCGCGCGGGTCGATGCGCAACCCGCCCTTGGACCCGCCGAACGGCACTTCCACCAGGGCGCATTTATAGGTCATCAGCGCGGCCAAGGCCTCGACCTCGTCCTGGTTCACGTCCAGGGAATAGCGGATGCCGCCCTTCACGGGCTCCATATGTTCCGAATGGACGGACCGATAGCCGGTGAAGGTGTGGATCTGGCCCCGCAGGCGAACCCCGAAGCGCACCGTGTAGGTCGAGTTGCAGACCCTGATCTTTTCTTCCAGGCCCGGCTGAAGGTCCATCAGGCTTGCGGCATGGGTGAACATCCGCTCGACGGAATCGCGGAAGGATACGTGGGGGATCGCCATCAACAGCTCCTGATATTCGCTGGCTTTGTTCGGTGATTGCCCAAAGGCTATGTCAGGGCGCCAAAGGGTCCAAGGCCAAACTGAACAAAAACAAGGCATCTTCTCCGCTTCTTGCCCGGCATTGCCCCATCGCAGCCCGGATCCAAAGGGAAGTGACTGCAACCTTGGACGCTCATTCGGGGTTGAAGCCGCAGGTCTTGGTGATAGGCATGTTCCATTTGGGGATAAAAGATGGCCAAGTGTCAGGCGGTTAGTCCAGGCCGCAAGTTCGATCAGGTCATTCGCGGCGCCACCGCGATCTTTCTGCGCGACGGCTTTGCCGGGGCAAGCGTCGATGACATCGCGGCCGAGGCGCAGGTGTCCAAGGCGACGCTCTACAGCTATTTCCCAGACAAGACGGCCATGTTCCAGGAAGCCATGCGGGCAGAGGCAGCCCGTCTAGAGGACGGCTTCGCCCTGGACATCGACACGGATCTGGCCCCCGACCGGGCCCTGCCCCTGATCATCGCCGCGATCGCCGCATGGATGGCGGATCCCGCGCGCATCAATTTCCTCCGCCTTCACCTGGCCGAGGCGGGCCGCTGCGGCACCCTGCCGGGCGGCGGCCGGGACCGGCTGGTCCGGATCATCCAGGACACGGTCCAGCCCCACCTCGACCGCTGGGCACAAACCGGGCAGCTTGCGATCGAGGACACGGGCCTTGCCACGCGCCAGCTTATCGCGCTGTCCCTTTCGGGCGTGGTAGACGGTCTGTTGTTCGATCCGCGTTCAAGGATTGCCAAGGCCGATACCGATGTCATGGCGCGCTCTGCGGCGCAGTTGTTCCTGCGGGCCTTCATGCCGGCAAGCCCGCCCGAACGCCGCCGCCGCGTCAGCGGGCAATGATGCAAACGTGACGGCCGCGACGCCTTCTCAAGGCAGGGCGCGGCCTGTATCATCCGCAAGCCAAGCCCGCGACAGACGGGCGCTCCCGAGGGAATATCGACGATCATGAAGACCATCACGATTCTGCTGCCGCTTGCTGCCGCCAGCCTGGTATCGGCCTGCATGGCCCCGACCCCCGTTCCGCCGCCGATCCCAGAACCCGCGCCGGTGGCCTATGTGCCCCCCGCGCCCACGCCCGCGCTTGGTGTGTCAGGCCTGACCGAACGCAAGCCCGACCTGTGCGGCGCGACCAAGAACTATGGCTCGTCGGTCGGCCAGCCGGGCAGCGTGATCCCGACCCTTGGCATCACCAAGGACTATCGCGTGGTCGAATATCGCGGGATCGAGCCGCAGGACTATGACCCCAACCGGATCGTCTTCCGCCTGGATGCGGCCGGAACCATCACCAATGTCGATTGCGGGTGACACCATGACTGCCAGAACCCTTATCCTTGCCCTGACCGCCACCGCCATCCTTGCCGCCTGCGAGCCGATGCCGGTCGAGCCCCTGCCCGACACGCCCCCCGACGACTGCCGCGCCTCGGCCTATCAAGGGCTGGTGGGCCAGTCGGTATCCGTCCTGACGGCCATGACCTTCCCGATCGGCACCCGCCAGATCGGCTCGGACGATGCCGTGACCTCGGATTTCCGCCCGGAACGCCTGAACATCGAATACGGCCGCACCGGCCGGATCGAGAAGGTCAGCTGCTACTGACCAAGGCAAGGGCGGCAAGGCGCCGCCCTTTTCGCCATTGCCTTGCGGCGCGGCGGGTGTCACCATCCTGTCATGATGAATGCCGGCCCGCCGTTTCAAGCCGATCCCGATCGCGTCGTCTTTGACCGTACGGAACTGTCGCTGATCCTGTCGGTCTATGGCCGCTTTGTCGCGGCGGGCGAATGGCGCGACTATGCCATGTCCTTCCTGCGCGACGCCGCCGTCTTCAGCGTCTTCCGCCGCGCGACCGAGCATCCGCTTTACCGGATCGAGAAACGCCCCCGCCTGCGCGCGGCCCAGGGTGCCTATTCCGTGATCGGCATGGACGGGCGGATCCTCAAGCGCGGGCATGACCTGGCCCAGGTCCTGCGGGTCCTGGACAAGGCGCTGATCCGGGCGGTGGACTAAGTCCCGCGCGGCTTGGCCCGCATGGTGGGATCGGCCTCGCGCGGATCCTCGGGCCAGGGGTGGCGGGGATAGCGCCCGCGCATGTCCTTCCTGACATCGGCATAGGATGACGCCCAGAAGCCCGGCAGGTCGGTCGTCACCTGCACGGGCTTGCCCCCCGGTGACAGCAGGCTGATTCGCAGAGGCCGCCCGCCCACGACCGGGTGACGCGTCACCCCGAACAGTTCCTGCAACCGCAGCTCGATCGACGGCTGTTCGTGGTCGTAATCAATCGGCACCTTGCGTCCCAGGGGGGTGACGAAATGCGCCGGAACCTCACGATCAAGCCGCTGCTGGCCCTCCCAGCCGATCCGCGCCTTCAGGGGCTCGACCAGATCCAGCCCGCGCAGATCGGCCAGTGTCCGCGCCCGCCCCAGCCAGGGCAGCAGCCAGTCCGCATCGGCCAGAAGGCTTTCGTCATCCACCGGCCCCAGATCCGGCAACAGCGCAATTCGCGCCCGCAACCGCGCCGCAGCAGGGGTCCAGGTCAGACCGTCCAGCCGCAGCCCTTCCAGGGCGGCCTGGGCGACAGCTTCTTCCGGCACCTCGGGCCAGGCGCGGTCCGACAGGACCAGTGCCCCCAGCCGTTCCTGCACCCGTGCCAGCACGCGCCCCTCTCGCCGCGACCATTCGCAGATCTCGACCGCATCGATCCTGTCGCCATGCAAGGCGCGCAGGCTGACCTCGTCCAGCCGGGCGGCCATGCGGATGCGAGCCTCACGCCCATCACCGTCCAGATCGACGGCGACGATCAGCCGCTGCGCGGCCATCGACTCGCCCCCGTCCATCACCGCACCCTTGCCGCCCGACAGCACGAAGCGCGGCTCGTCCCCCTTGCGGCGCAGGCCGATCCGGTCGGGATAGGCCTGCGAGGCGACGCCCCCCACCCCATCTTCTGTGCCCAAGTATCCCGGGGGGACCGGGGGGCTGGCCTCCCGGCCGTCGCGGGACGCAACCAGCCGCCGCAGCCGCGCAGCCTCGTCGCGGATCTGCTGGACGACTGCCTGGTTCGCTTCAAACGAATGGCGGGCGGCGAAACCCTTGGGATCGCGCACCGCCGACAGCCGCAGGGACAGATCGACCGGCGCGCCCCGCAGCGGGTCGCGGTTCGACAGCAGGGCGGCGACATCCGCCGCATCCGGTCCCGCCAGCATCAGCATATGCGCCAGCCGGGGATGCAGCGGCAGTCGGGCCAAGGCCCGCCCGTGGTTCGTGATACGCCCACCCGAGTCCAGGGCCTGAAGCCCCCGCAGCAAGGCGCGCGCCTCGGCCAGGGCGCCCTCTGGCGGCGGCGTGAGGAAACCCAGGTCGCCTGGCTCGGACCCCCAGGCGGCCAGTTCCAGGGCCAATCCGGCCAAGTCGGCCACGGCGATTTCGGGCGGGGCAAAGGCGGGCAGCGCGCCTTCCTCGGCCCGCGCCCACATGCGATAGCAGATGCCCGGCGCCACGCGGCCCGCGCGGCCCCGGCGCTGATCGGCCTCGGCCCGGCTGACGCGCTCGGTCACCAGCCGCGACATGCCCGACCCCGGATCGAACCGCGCCCGCCGCGCCCGGCCCGCATCGACGACCACCCGCACCGCCGGAATGGTCAGCGAGGTTTCGGCGATCGCCGTCGCCAGCACGATCCGGCGCCGTTCGCCGGGGGGCGACAGGGCCGCCCGCTGCTCGGCGGGCTTCAGCGCGCCGTAAAGCGGCAGCACCTCGCAGGCATTGCCCAGTTGCGCCATGACGCGCCGGATCTCGCCCTCGCCCGGCAGGAAAGCCAGGATCGTGCCGCCGGTGTCGCGCGTCTCGGCCTCGGCCAGGGCGATCAGACGCGCAGCCTCGTCCACCAGGCGCGCGCCCGAAGGCAGGGGGCGGGGCAGCCAGCGGGTTTCGACGGGGAAGGCGCGGCCTTCCGACCGGATCACCGGCGCGCCGTCCAGCAGGGCGGCCACCGGCTCGGCCTCCAGCGTGGCCGACATGACCAGCACCGCCAGATCCTCGCGCAGCGCGCCCCTGGCCTCCCATATTAGGGCCAGGCCCAGATCGGCGTTCAGGCTGCGTTCATGAAACTCGTCGAAGATCACGCAGCCGATGCCGTCAAGCGAGGGGTCGGACTGGATCATGCGCGTCAGAATTCCCTCAGTCACCACCTCGATCCGGCTGCCCGGCACCGATTCGCCGCGCATCCGGTATCCGACGCGGGCGCCCAAGCCTTCACCCAACTGTTCCGCCAGGCGCTCGGCCGCGGCCCGCGCCGCCAGCCGCCGCGGCTCCAGCATGACGATCCTGCCTGCCACCCGGTCCAGCAGCGCCAGCGGCACCCGCGTGGTCTTGCCCGCGCC
>JAPSIP010000145.1 GCA_031178645.1 Paracoccus sp. (in: a-proteobacteria)
AAAGACGCCTGCCCCGCGCTAGGGCAGGCACAGAAGGCCCGAGTGACGGAATGGTAGACGTAGCGGATTCAAAATCCGCCGCCGCAAGGCATGTCGGTTCGAGTCCGACCTCGGGTACCAGCCTTTCCCGACATGATCCCCAAGGTCGATGGCCAGCCCCTAGCGGGAACTGACCTTTTCGCGGATGCGGCCATTGCGGGCCCACATGTTCAGCCCCTCGACAACGGCCGAGAAGGCCATGGCGGCGTAGATATAGCCCTTCGGGACGTGGACGCCGAAGCCTTCCGCGATCAGCGTGGTGCCGATCAGCAGCAGGAAGGACAGCGCCAGCATCACGATGGTGGGGTTCTTGCCGATGAACTCGGCCAGCGGGTTCGCGGCCAGAAGCATCACGGTGACGGCTGTCACCACGGCGACCACCATGATCTCGACATGAGGGGTCATGCCGACGGCGGTGATGATGCTGTCGATGGAAAACACCAGATCCAGAATCAGGATCTGCACGATCGCGCTGCCGAAGGTGATGCCGGCCTTGCCGATCATCGTGTCCTCGTGATCGACGGGATCGACGTGGTGGTGAATTTCCTTGGTGGCCTTCCAGACCAGGAACAAGCCCCCGACGATCAGGATGATGTCCTTCCAGGAAAACTCGTTGCCCCAGACGGCGAACACGGGCTGGGTCAGCTGCACGATCCAGGCGATCGTCGCCAGAAGGCCAAGCCGCATGATCAGCGCCAGGCCGATGCCGATCTTGCGGGCGCGCTCGCGCTGATCCTCGGGCAGCTTGTTCGACAGGATCGAGATGAACAGAAGGTTGTCGATGCCAAGCACCACCTCCATCACGACAAGGGTGCCAAGCGCGACCCAGGCCTCGGGCTGCTGCATAAGGGCCAGAATGTCCTGCATGAAGTTTTCTTCCTGATGTGATAGCATTGCCTAGCAAGGCCGCCGCGCAGCGTTGGGTTCCCCATCGCCGCCCTGCCGCGTCGCGCTTGCCGCAATGCGGCGACACCTGTCAAGCCGGGGGTATCGCAAACGGTATGGGGCTTTCCCCAGATGCGGGGCCTGGGCATCGATGCGATCTGCTGCCTGTCGGTCAACGACAGCTTTGTGATCAACCCATCCTTTCCTGGCCTCTCTTCGGGTAGCTTTTTCTATGCAGGGATAAGGGCGCGGCCCGCGATCCGCATCGATTCGGCCAGTTTGTCGAACCATCCGCCGGCAGGGGTCGTCGCTCGGCGCAACAGCAGGATGTCACGGCAAGGCTGTGGGTCGGGAAACTCCACCACGGCCAATCCAGGCGCTGCCGCGCATTCCTGCCTTGCGGCAAGCTGCGGCAGGAAGGTCAGCCCCATCCCCTGAGCCGCCAGCCTGCACAGCGTCGCCAACGAGGCCGCGCCCAGGTCAAGCCGCGCGGTGCGGCGGCCCAGTCCACAGACCTCCAGCGCCTGGTCTCCCAGGCAATGACCCTCGTCCAGCAACAGCAGGTGGCCGGGATCCAGGTCGCGCGGTTCGGGCCGGGCCGTGCCAAGGCCTGCGATGCGGTCCCGGCTTCCGGCCAGCAGGAAATGGTCCCTGAACAGCGGCTCTGCCACCAGCCCGTCCGTATCCGGCGGGGTGGCGACCACTGCCGCGTCCAGCCGCCCCTGGGACAGTTCCTCGATCAGCCGGTCGGTCTGCGCCTCTCGCAGATGAAGGTCGCGGCTCAGATCCCGTGCCCGCAGGATCGGCAGCGCCTCGGGCAGCAGATAGGGCGCGACCGTGGGAATCATCCCCAGCATCAGCCGCCCCCCTTGCCCCGGCTGCCGCATCGCCTGCTCCAGCCCCGCCATCGAGGTCATGACCTGCCGGGCATGGGCCTCCATCGCGCGGCCTTGCGGGGTCAGGACGACGCCCTGCGGCGTCCGTTCCACCAGCGGGCTGCCCACCTCGACCTCGAGCGCGCGGATCTGCATCGACAAGGCGGGCTGGGTGACATGCGCGGCCTCGGCGGCACGGGTGAAATGGCCTTCCCGCGCCAGGGCTAGGAAATAGCGCAACTGCCGAAGCGTTATGTTCATCAGGAAACCTTATCACGCCCATCTGAATATCCAATTTCCGTTTATCCGGCTTGTTTGGCAGAAACAACAAAAGCTAAGTGAAGGACCGCCAGATGACCCAGGATTCCACCCGCCCGCGCATGACCACGACGGCAGGCGCGCCGATCGCCTCGAACCAGCATACCGAGACTGCGGGTGATCGTGGTCCGGTTCTGATGCAGGACTATCAGCTTCTGGAAAAGCTGGCCCACCAGAACCGCGAGCGGATCCCGGAACGCGTTGTCCACGCCAAGGGCTGGGGCGCCTTCGGCACCTTCACCGTGACCCATGACATCACGCAATACAGCTGCGCATCGATCTTCGGGCAGGTGGGCAAGACGACGCCGATGCTGGCCCGATTCTCGACCGTGGCGGGCGAAATGGGCGCGGCTGACCACGAACGCGATGTGCGGGGTTTCGCGCTGAAGTTCTATACCGACGAAGGCAACTGGGACCTGGTGGGCAACAACACCCCCGTCTTCTTCGTGCGCGACCCGTTGAAGTTCCCGGACTTCATCCATACGCAGAAACGCCATCCGCGGACGAACCTGCGCAGCGCCACCGCGATGTGGGATTTCTGGGGCCAGGTGCCCGAGGCGCTGCACCAGGTGACGATCCTGATGTCCGACCGCGGCCTGCCGCAGGACCCGACCTTCATGGACGGTTTCGGCAGCCACACCTATTCCTTCTGGAACAAGGACGGCGAGCGTTTCTGGGTCAAGTTCCACTTCAAGACCCAGCAGGGCCACCGCTTCTATACCAACGGCGAGGCTGCCGAGATCATCGGTCACACCCGCGAAGGCTATCAAGAGGCGCTGTTCGGCAAGATCGAGCGGGGCGAGTTCCCCCGCTGGACCATGTATGTCCAGATCATGCCGGAACTGGATGCGGAAAAGACGCCCTATGATCCGTTCGACCTGACCAAGGTCTGGCCGCACGGGGATTTCCCCCTGATCGAGGTCGGCCAGTTCGAGCTGAACCGCAACGCCGACAACTATTTCGCGCAGATCGAGCAGGCGGCCTTCAGCCCGTCGAACAAGGTGCGCGGCATCGGCTACAGCCCTGACAAGATGCTGCAGGCCCGCGTCTTCAGCTATGCCGACGCGCACCGCTATCGCCTTGGCACGCATTACGAGCATCTGCCGGTGAACGCGCCGAAATGCCCGGTCCATTATTACCACAAGGACGGGCAGATGAACTTCTTCGGGCAGGTGACGGGCAGCACGGATGCCTATTACGAGCCGAACAGCCGTGGCGGCGCGACCGAGGATCCGTCCTTTGCCGAACCCCCGCTGCGCCTGCAGGGCGTGGCCGCGCGCCAGCCGCATCGGCAGGTGATCGACGATTACGAACAGCCCCGTGCACTGCATGACCGCGTCCTGAACGACGAGGAGCGCGCGCGTCTTTACAGGAACATCGCCGCAGCGATGGAAGGCGCGGACGAGGATGTGCTGGAACGCGTGCTGGTTCATTTCGACCGGATCAGCCCGGCCTATGGCGCCGGCATTCGGGCGGCTCGGGCAGAAAAGGCCGATCAGTCCATTGCGGCAGAATAACCGGGTTCTGCCAAGGGATAGACGGGTTTGCTTGTGACCCTTTTAACGAGTCGCCTGTTATCCGGGTAACCAGTGCTTTGTTAACCGTGTTAACCAGTTCACTGTTGCGGACAGGGGCGCCCAGGCGGCGCCCCTTCTTGCATCCAGGCCCTCAGCCGATCAGCCGCGACCCGCTGCCATAGGTTTCCTGATAATGCCGTTCCAGCCGCATCAGGGCCAGGCGCAGCACGATCTTGCCTGACCGGGCCGACCAGCCCAGGCGACGCTCGGTCAACTCGATCCCTTCCAGGAAACAGCAGACCCGCAGCACGATGTCGCCCATGCCCGGCCCCAGGTCGCGCAGCGCCATCGCCACCCGGTCACGCGCGGATTCGGACCCGCCGCGATACCCGCCGCCGCTGCGGCTGACATCGATCCCCGATGTCATGAAGCCCGTCCAGTTCTGCGTCACGCGCGGCCCCATCTGCGCCAGTTCGAAATCCTCGCGCAGGCGTTCGCCCGCGGCCACCATGCCGGTGGACAGGAAGGGCTTGCCCGCGCCGTCGCGCCGGCGCGCCAGCAGCAGCAGGGGGCTTTCCGCGATGTTCACGCGGGTGCGGCGGCGGCGCCCGTCCTCGGGGTCTTGGATCACGCGCTTTTCCCAGACACGGTGGCGGTCGGCGTGATCGAAGCCTGCGGCTGCCTCGGCCATGCCGGGCGCTGTGTCGGGGGCAGTATCGGGGGCAACGGGACTTGCTTCGGTAAAGTCGCCCGGACCGGGCACGGCCTTGCGCTGCCGGGGCGATTGCAGCATGGCCCGCAACGCGTCGCGGCCCGCAGGCGCAATGGCATAGCGCTGCATCCGGCCCGGTACGGCAGACGGCACGACCCACCCCTTCAGCGCCATCATTTCGGCTGTCCAGCGGTCCAGGACAGCGGTCCTGATGTCGTCGCGGCTGACGATGGCCTTGTCCATTCCGTCAGCAGTGACCAGCACCGCACCCGGTTCCGCAAGCCGCCGCAGGATTCGCAGGACCTGGCGGTCGTCCAGTTGGCGCGGCCGGTCCGCAGCCTCGGTCAGGGCGCCATCGACAAGGGGGTCGTCGCGCCGCGCCTCGAACCGGCGGATGCGGCGCAGGATGGTCGAGGCGTGACATCCCTCGGACCGTGCAAGAGCGCGGATCGACTGGCCTTCCTCGACATGGCGAAGAAGGCCTCCGCCGACTACCGCTGAGTCGCGGGTTCGGCACCGCTGAGTCGCGGGTTCGGCACCGTCCTGTGGACGGAGCCGAACTCCATCTCGCGACACCGTCTTGAATCCGGTCATGATGCTCCTGGCGGACGGTCAGCCCTTCCTCACTCGACACTGCGAGC
>JAPSIP010000146.1 GCA_031178645.1 Paracoccus sp. (in: a-proteobacteria)
AAGCGGGTTTTCATAGCGCATGTCGATGACGCCGGTGCCGATCTCGATCCGGCTGGTCTTCGCGCCGACAGCCGCCAGCAACGGAAAGGGCGAGGCTAGCTGGCGGGCGAAATGATGCACGCGGAAATAGGCGCCGTCCGCACCCAATTCCTCGGCAGCTATGGCCAGATCGATGGATTGCAGAAGCACGTCCTGCGCGGTGCGCACCTGCGAGCCGGGTTCCGGCGACCAGTGGCCGAAGGACAGAAAGCCGATCTTCTTCATGGTTATCCCCTTTGTGCGCCAAGGCGCGTTGCAGCGGAGATAGGGGCTTGCCGCGCCGTCAGGCAAGGTTCGCCCGCGCGCAGGCCTTGTGCGTGGACAAACAGCAGGCGGCCTATTTCCAGCGGCGATGCACCCAGAACCACTGGTCCATGTGGCGGCGCACGAGCATTTCCAGGCTGTCGTTCAGCGCCTGCATCATCGTCGCCGGATCACTGTGTTCGACGGGTTCGCCCACATGGACGCGGAAGCGCAACCCGTCGGGGCAGCGGATGCCGTGGACCGGCACCAGAGCCGCGTCATAGCGCAGCGCCAGTTCGGCTGGCGTCAGGACGGTGCGGCTGGGCAGGTCGAAGAAGCGCAGTTCCGGCGCATGGCGGTCATACTGGTCGAAGCCGAGCGCCAGCCAGCCGCCGCCCTTCAGGAAGCGCAGCATCGACGTCAGCCCGGACCGACCGCGCGGGAAAAGCGGTTCGGCGATGGCATGGATGGCAGGGATGTAGTGGCGGTTGAAGGCCTCGTTGTTCATCGGGCGGTAGAGGGCGCCGACGGGCCAGCCGCGTCCGGCAAGCGCGGTTCGCATGGCATCGTAGTTGCCGAAATGCGCGCAGGCGATGATGACCGGGCGGTGGACCTCGAAGGCGGCTTCCAGCGCGGGCAGGCCCGGGCCTTCGAGCGGATCGACGTCGCGGATGCGGCTGGTGAATTCCTCGCCCGAATAAATCTCCGCTACGGATCGGCCGGCGTTGTTCGGCACGGCGCGAGTCAGGGCCTTGACCTCGGCTTCGGTCAGGTCGGGGCGGGCCAGCGCCAGGTTCTCGCGGATCCGCCGCCGCCAGCCGGCCAGCGGGCCAAGGACATGGCCGAACAGCCAGCCCACTGCGGGGATGCGCCTTTCATAGGGCAGAAGCCTTGCCAGACCGATCACCGACAGGAAGGCGGCATTGGCGATGCGATCGGACAGGGGAGGGGTTTCTGGCTGGCTCATCAGGTCCTACGGGCCGCGCGGGCTTCTCGGGACCAGACGTAAAGCCCCGCCGCCACGATAAGCGCAGCGCCCGCCACCGTAAACAGATCCGGCAACTGTCCGAACAGCAGCCAGCCCCACAAGCCTGCCCAGATCAGCCCGGTATAGCCGAAAGGGGCCAGCACCCCTGCCTCGGCCACGGAAAAGGCGCGGACCAGCAGGTATTGGCTAAGCGTGCCGAAGACGCCCAGCAGAGCAAAGGCCCACAGATCGGCCGGGGCGATGGGCTGCCAGAAGAACGGCACCACGGCCGAGGTCAGGACCGTCCCCACCACCGCCGACCACATGACCGAGGTCGCGACCGAATCCGACCGCGCCATCCGCGTCAGCAGCGCGCCCGCGGCATAGGTGAAAGCCCCCGCCAGCGGCAGAAGGGCTGCGGGCTGGAAGACGCCCAGGCCCGGGCGGATAATGATCAGCGCGCCGATCAGCGCGACGCCGATGCCGGCCAGGCGGCGCGGGCCGATCGGTTCACCCAGGAACAGGGCGGCGCCAAGGGTGATGAGGACGGGGTTCAGGTCCATGATCGCCGTCGCCTCGGCCAAGCCGATCACCTGCAGCGAGGTGAAGAACAGCCCCACAGATGCCAGCTGCATCAAGGCCCGCGCGAATTGCAGGCCAGGCCGGCGGGTAAGCAGCAGCGGGAACATCCCGCCCCGGAAGATCAGCGCGAAGATCACCAGGTTGCCGACGAATCGCGCCCAGACCACCTGCGCGGGGTGATAGGTCTGCGTCAGGTGCTTGGCGGTCGCGTCCATCATCGTGAAGCCCAGGATCGCAGCCAGCAGCAGCATGATGCCGGCGGTCTGGGCATTGGCGGGCGGGCGCAAGGCTGTCTGGTCGGTCATCTGCTTCCCCGCATTCCCGTTCCGCAACCTCTAGAGACAGGATCGGCCGCGGCCAAGCCCCCTCAGCGCTTCCGGGCCAGCGGGTGATGCGTCAGGACCAGATCCCGCATCCGGTCGTCAAGCACATGCGTATAGATCTCGGTCGTGCCCAAGTCGGCATGGCCCAGCAGGGTCTGGATGGAGCGCAGGTCCGCGCCGCCTTCCAGCAGGTGCGTGGCAAAGGCGTGACGGATGACATGGGGCGTCACGCGTGACGGGGAAACACCTGCCGCAACCGCCATGTCGTTCAGAAGCCGGCCAAAGGTCTGGCGGGGCATGTGACCCGCAGCACCCGGCGCGGGGAACAGCCACCGGGCGCCCTTGCCCGCGACCAGGCGGCCAAGCGCGCTGTCCTTGTGCGCGGTGTCGCGGATCGCCAGCCAGGCCGACAGCGCGCGGCGGGCAGGGGGCGTCAGGGGCACCATGCGTTCCTTGTCGCCCTTGCCCCGGATCAGCAGCACGCGCGGGTCGCCCCGGCAGGCGGCGGCGGGAAGCGAGACCAGTTCGCTGACGCGCATCCCGGTGGCGTAAAGCAGTTCGATCAGGCAAAGGTTGCGTGCCCTGTCCGCATCCGTCCGGCCGATCAGGGGGGCGGCTGCCAGCAGGGCGTCGATCTCGGCCCGGTCCAGGGTCTTGGGCAGGCGCTTCGACCGACCCGGACCGCTGATGCGGATCGCAGGGTCATTGTCGCGCCAGCCTTCCTCAAGGGCGAAGCGCGTGAACTGCCGGATCGAGGACAACCGCCGCGCCCGTGTCGCCCGCGACAGGCCCTGCGCGTCGCAATGGGCCAGGTAATCCTCGACCAGTTCGCGCGTCAGGTCCGCCAGGGCCAGCCTGCGCCCGGACAGCCAGTCCGACAGGTCGCGCAGGTCGCGGCCATAGGCCAGCACCGTGTTGCGGGCTGACCCGGATTCGGCGGCCTTTGCATCCAGAAAGGCCGATATGGCGCGGTGATCCGCGATCACGGCTCCGCCCGCATCACCGGCAGCAGCGAAAGCTGGGCGGCGGTAAGATCGGCCTCGGCCGTCAGGCCAAGCGCGCGCATCATGGCAAGGCCGCGTCCCGCGCGGGCCAGGTCGCCGTCAAGGCCCGCATCGATATTGGCCATTGCGGTCAGCAGCGCCTCGCCCTGCTGGGTGGCGGGGGCTTCGACCGGGTCGGCCTTCAGGGCGGGGTCCAGCTTCAGCGGCGTGGGTGTGGGCAGTCCCTGCCACTGGCGCAGCCATGTCGTGATCTCGGCCGACGGGCCTTCGCCCGCTTGGGTCAGATCGGCGGCAACCATCGCGGCCAGCACGTCGGCCATGCCGGCATCCCGGAACTGATCGAATGCATGGGGCAGGGCGGGCGAGGGATCGCCCCCGGCAAGGGCCGCTTCCAAGGTCCGCATCGCGCCCGCGCGTTCCCAAACCCCACCCGAAGCCGCAGGCTTCTGTTCGCTGTAAAGCGCGCGCAGCGTGGCAGGGGGGATGGCGCCGGCCCGCGCAAGACGCTCGGCCGCCTCCAGCCTAGCCTTCCAGCCATTATTGGGCCGCAGGTCGGAATGGGCGAAGGCGATGGGCAGGGACGAAGTTGGCAGAGGCTGGCCGATCGCCTCGTGAATGCGGAAATCCAGCGGCGTCATGCGGTCCCTGGCGGGCAGCATCTGGTCGCTGTCCACATAGGCGTCGTCCAGGAAATGCGTCAGCAGCACGGCCTGGTGCTGGTCCAGAAGGCCCAGGCTTTCGGCCCCGTGCAGGCTGATCGCCGCCGCCGCCCAGTCCCCAGTCTGGGCCAGGCAGAAGATGCGCGCGGCGAAGCTGGGCGCGATTCCGGGCGTGTTGTTCATGATGTCGCAGGCCCGCCCCTCGTCGCCTTCCAGCAGGGCGATGTCGAACAGGCGGCGGAAGATCTCGGGGTCGCTGGGGCCTGCGGCGATCAGCAGCGCCTGCGCGCGGTCCACTGCGCCCCCGTCCAGCAGCCGGTCGGCGCGGGCCAGCAACAGCCAACCCTGCGGCGTGCCCCCCGTGGGCGGGCGAAACTGCGTGGTCAGGACGCGGTCCAGCAGCGCGTTCATCGCCGGCAGCCGCGCTGGCGTCCGCAGGATCAGGTCGGCCAGGGCAGCGTTGTCGCTGCCTTCCCACAGGCTGGCGGGCAGGCCTGCCTTGCGCGGCGTCACCAGCCCCGCTGCGTCGGGATTGCCATTGCCCAGGCGCGTCACCTGTACGGAACCCACCTCTCCGCTTTCCGCGACGGGCTTGGGGCCTGCGCCGGGAACGCCGGGGGGCGGCTTGTCGCCGGGCCGCCAGGCAGAGCTTTCGCGGTCGGGCCCCCGAACGCTGCCCGACAGCCAGTCGCTGGCCGACAGCGGCTGCTGGGCCTGGGCGGGCAGGCCCAGGGCAAGCGCGATAGCAAGGGAAAGCAGGCGTGGGGCGATCACTCGGCTTCGGCCTGGACTTCGGCGGCCTCGGCGGGTGCAGCCGGGGCCGGTTCGGCGGGCGCGGGCGCGCCGCTGACGGGGCTGCGCACCTCGGACCGGACGGGCTGCATGTCCCCGAAATAGGCATAGCCCGCCAGCCCGATCAAAGCCGCCAGAATCAGCACCACCAGAACCTTGAGCAGCCGCATCGAATTCGCCTCGTTTCTTCGTTGTTCGTGTCCTTTGGCCGGTCTTTCGCCGGCCTGGCCGGAATATATATGGCATTTTCCGAAAGATCACGCCATTCAGTCGGCCACAAATTGGGGGACGGACATGCGGCAGCGCCTGCGGCGCCATATCGTGCTGATCGGAATGATGGGGGCAGGCAAGAC
>JAPSIP010000147.1 GCA_031178645.1 Paracoccus sp. (in: a-proteobacteria)
AAATCGCCATGGTGCCCGACAGCGAATGCAGCACGCCGATCTTGATCGGTTCGCCTTCCTGCGCCATGGCCCCCGTCGCCAGCACCATGGCGGTGGTCAGCGTCAGCATCGCGGACAGTTTGTTCATCATCACCTTCCCCAGCCGTTCGGCCCGTGTCCCTGTTGTTTTCCGTGAAGGCACGTGGCCTTCGCAGGTGCAGCAAGCCGGGATTTGCCGGGGCTGAACAGGCTTTGGGCAGGTTTCGGGCTGGTGATGCGGCAACTGGGCGAACAACGGGCAGCCCCGCAGCCGGTTGCCCGCGCCGCAGGCAGGCTTAGGCTGCGCGGGGCTGCAATCCGCCCTGGTCGATCAGGAAATCGACGATCTGGTCCACGCCCCGGCCGTGGCGCAGTTGCGCCATGACCACCGGGCGGGCACCGCGCGCATTCCGCGCATCGGATTCAAGCAGTCCGGCGTCCACCCCCACATGGGGTGCAAGGTCGGTCTTGTTCACGACCAGCAGGTCGGACCGCGCCAGTCCCGGCCCGCGCTTGCGGGGGATGTCCTGGCCCGCCGCCGTGTCGATGACATAGATCGTCAGATCCGCCAGTTCCGGCGAGAAGGTCGCGGCCAGATTGTCGCCGCCCGATTCGATCAGCACCAGGTCCAGATCGGGAAAGGCTGCGTTCAGATCGGCGATGGCGGCCAGGTTGATGCTGGCGTCTTCCCGGATCGCGGTATGGGGGCAGCCGCCGGTCTCGACCCCCCGGATGCGTTCGGCGGGCAGGACCTGGGCGCGCATCAGAGCCTCGGCATCCTCGCGCGTGTAGATGTCGTTGGTGATGACGGCCATCGACAGGCGTGGCGCAAGGGCGCGGGCCAGTTGTTCGGTCAGCGTCGTCTTGCCCGCGCCGACGGGGCCGCCGATGCCGACGCGGAGTGGGCCGTTGCTGCTCATGATCTGAATATCCTGACTGACATGGTTTCGTGCCGCATGGCGGCGATATCCGCGCCCCAGGCCGCGGCGGCAAGGTCGTCCTCGGTCGCCGTGGCCGCGCGCGCGGCGGCGGCAAGGATCGCCGGCTGAAGCGCCGCCAGCATCCGCTGGCCCTCGACCGGGCCCAGGGGCATGAAGCGGACGGCTGCGCTAATCAAGGCGGCAGCCTGGGCTTGCAGGAAGGCCGCGAGGATTTCCGGGTGCGGCAGGGGCATGGCGGCGCAGGCGCGGCCAAAACCCACCGGCAGGGCGGCTGCGGGCTGCGGCGATCCGGTCAGTGCGGCCATGTTGGCGGCAAAGGCGGTGCCCTGTTCGAGTGTTTCTGCCAGGCGCTGCGAGGAAAGGCATGCGGCACGGGCCAGATCGTCCAAGGCCGCGTGATCCGTGGCGCGCAGCGACAGCGCGACCAGCACCGCATCGGTCCAGCCCGCGCCATGGTTCAGCCAGTCGGCAAGCCATTGCGGCAAGGTGGCGCGGGTGACGATGCCGCCCTCCATCGCCCATTCCAGCCCCTGTGACCAGGCAAAGCCGCCCACCGGAAAGGCAGGCGACAGGATCTGGGCCAGCAACAGGCGCGCGGCCTCAGGCGTGGTGATGGTCGTGGGAATGACCCTGGCCCTTGTCGTGATGATGGTCATGCGGATGCGACTGGTCATGCGAGGACCCGTGGTCATGGCCGAAGGTCCGGCCATGACCATAGGCGCCGCCTTCGGGGCGGAAGGGCAGGTCCTTGTGGCAGATGTCTGCGCCCAGCTTGCGCAGCATGGCTTCAAGCACGTGGTCCTGGCGGATGATGAGGCGGTCGGCCTCGATCCGGCAAGGAGTATGGCGATTGCCGATATGCCAGGCCAGCCGGGCCAGGTGGCCGCGGATGACCATCACGGGTTCGGGCCTGGCGCGCATGACGATGCGGCGGCCGTCCGACAGTTCGAAGGCATCGCCATCTTCCACGCTCGTCACCTCGGGCAGGTCGACCAGGAAGTCGCCCGCGTCGCTGGCCAGTTTCTTGCGGCGCAGCAGGCGGCCTTCGTAGTCCAGCGACACCTCTCCGTCGAAGGGGTCGGGTGCGTTGCGGATGATGCTTGTGGCGGTAATCATCGGGTGTCCTCGCTCAGAAGAGGAAGTATCGTTGGGCCATGGGCAATTCCGTTGCAGGCTCGCAGGTCAGCAATTGCCCGTCGGCGCGGACTTCATAGGTTTCGGGATCGACCTCGATGGCGGGCATGGCGGCGTTCAGGACCATGTCGGCCTTGCCGATGCTCCGGGTGTTTTCCACCGGGATCAGGGTCTTGTTCAGGCTGTCCCCCGTGCCGTTTTCCAGGCCCGCTTTCGACACGAACAGCGCCGAGGCGCGGCCCGTATGCCCCCACATCGGGCGGCTGAAGATCGGCTGCACGGGGATCGAGCCGTTGGGATCGCCCATCTGCGCCACGCTGATCTGCCCACCGACCAGCACCATTTCCGGCTTCACGCCGAAGAAGGCCGGGGACCACAGCACCAGGTCGGCGCGCTTGCCGGGGGTGATGCTGCCGATATGCTGGCTGACCCCATGCGCGATGGCCGGGTTGATGGTGTATTTCGCGATGTATCGCCGGGCGCGCAGGTTGTCGTTCTGGCCCTGCTCCTCGGGCAGCCGGCCGCGCTGGCGGCGCATCTTGTCGGCGGTCTGCCAGGTGCGGATGATCACCTCTCCGATCCGGCCCATCGCCTGGCTGTCGGACGAGATCACGGAAAAGGCTCCCAGGTCGTGCAGGATATCCTCGGCCGCGATGGTTTCGCGCCGGATGCGGGATTCGGCGAAGGCCACGTCCTCGGGTACGCGTCGGTCCAGATGGTGGCAGACCATCAGCATGTCGAGATGTTCCTCGACCGTGTTGGCCGTATAGGGCCGCGTCGGGTTGGTGGACGAGGGCAGGACATTGCCCATGCCGACCATGCGAATGATGTCGGGGGCGTGCCCGCCGCCCGCGCCCTCGGTGTGATAGGCGTGGATTGTGCGGCCGGCGATGGCGGCCATCGTGTCCTCGACAAAGCCTGATTCGTTCAGCGTGTCGGTGTGGATCATCACCTGCACGTCCATCGCGTCGGCCACGGTCAGGCAGCAGTCGATGGCGGCGGGGGTGGTGCCCCAGTCCTCGTGCAGCTTCAGCGCGCAGGCGCCGGCGCGGATCTGTTCCTCGAGCGGCGCGGGGACGGATGCGTTGCCCTTGCCAGCAATGCCGATGTTGACGGGCAGGTCCGCGCAGGCCTCCATCATCCGGGCGATGTGCCAGGGGCCGGGGGTGCAGGTGGTGGCAAGCGTTCCATGCGCGGGGCCCGTGCCGCCGCCCAGCAGGGTCGTCACGCCGGAATGCAGCGCATGGTCCACCTGCTGCGGGCAGATGTAGTGGATGTGGCAGTCGAAGCCGCCGGGCGTCAGGATGCGCCCCTCGCCCGCGATGATCTCGGTGCCTGGTCCGATGATCAGGGTCACGCCCGGCTGCGTGTCGGGGTTGCCTGCCTTGCCGATGCCGGCGATGCGGCCGTCACGCAGCCCCACATCAGCCTTGGTGATCCCCTGGTGGTCGAAGACCACGACGCCGGTGATGACCGTGTCCATCGCCCCATCCGCGCGCGTCACCTGGGACTGGCCCATGCCGTCGCGCACCACCTTGCCGCCGCCAAACTTGACCTCCTCTCCTGGGATCGTCAGGTCGCGCTCGACCTCGATCAGCAGTTCGGTATCGGCCAGACGGATGCGGTCGCCGGTGGTGGGGCCGTAAAGGGCCGCGTAGTCTGCGCGGGACAGGCGGGTCATAGCGCCCCCATGATGTCTTTGCGGAAGCCCTGCACGACGCGGTCGCCCGCGAAGGGGATCAGGCGGATTTCGCGGGACTGACCCGGCTCGAAGCGGACGGCGGTGCCCGCGGGGATCGACAGGCGCATTCCGCGCGCGGCGGCGCGGTCAAAGCGCAGGGCCGGGTTGGTTTCGGCGAAATGGTAATGGCTGCCGACCTGGATCGGGCGGTCGCCGGTATTGGCGACCATCAGCGTGACAGGATCGCGGCCCTGGTTCAGGACGATCTCGCCAAGGGCGGGCAGGATTTCGCCCGGAACAATGGTGCGGATCATTCAGCCCACCATCGCCAGGGCCAGGCCCGCTGCCGCCGTGCCGCCGCCCAGGGCCCGCAGCGCCGCGCCGCGTTCCAGGATCCGCGCCGCGCCGATCCCCGCCAGATGCAGCGCCAGTGTCGCCATCGCGAAGCCCGCCGCATAGGCGGCCAGCCCCGAGGCCGGGCCTTCGGCGCCATGCGCCCAGCCATGTGCCATGCCGAACAGCGCCACGCCCGGCAGCATCGCCGCCAGCGGCAGGCGCGCGGCCATCGCGACAAGCGCGCCCAGGATCACGACCGAGGCCAGGATCATCGGCTCGACAGCCGGCAAGGACAGCCCGCCAAAGGCGGCAAGCCCTCCCGCGATCATGCTGCCCACGAAGGCCAGGGGCAGCGCCCACTGCGCGCGTCCCCCCATCTGGGCCGCCAGAAGGCCAAGCGCCACCATCGCCAGCAGGTGATCGGCGCCGCCGAGGGGATGGCTCAGGCCGGACAGGAACTGGCCTTTGTCATGATGGCCGACATGGGCCAGGGCGGCCTGCGGCAGCAGAAGGGCGGCGGCAATCGAAATCTTCTTCATTCAAGCCTCGTGGCGGATTGGGTGATGGACGGTGACCAGCTTGGTGCCGTCGGGAAAGGTGGCCTCGACCTGGACGGATTCGATCATCGCGGGCACGCCGGCCATGCATTGATCGGTGGTGATCACATGCGCACCCGCCTGCATCAGGTCGGCCACGCTGCGGCCGTCGCGCGCGCCCTCGACCACGAAATCGGTGATCAGCGCGATGGCTTCGGGGTGGTTCAGCTTGACGCCGCGCGCCAAGCGCCCGCGCGCC
>JAPSIP010000148.1 GCA_031178645.1 Paracoccus sp. (in: a-proteobacteria)
CATCCGCCCCCCGCGCCGGGCGGGCGACGGATCCGGCTGCGCTACATGACGCAGGTCAAGACCCGGCCGCCGGCCTTCGTGGTCAAGGCAACCCATACCGACAAGCTGCCCGACAGCTATCAACGCTATCTGGTGAACGGGCTGCGGCAGGATTTCGACATGCCCGGCACGCCGATCCGGCTGTTCTTCCGCGACCAGGGGGCCGACAACCCGTTCAAGGAAAAGGCCAACAAGATCAACCAGTCGGGCGCGCTGTCCAAGCACAAGAACCGCCAGAAGCCCAAGGGCAGCTAGGTCGCCGCGCGCACCAGCACGACCCCCATCCCCGATATGCCGATAATCGCGGCCAGGGCGACGCCCGGGCTGCTTGCCATGGTGGTGATCGCGACGGCGCAGAAGGCCCAGATGATCGCGATGGAAAAGGCCAGCGACCGTTGCAGCCGTTCCTGGGCGATCATCCCGATCACCGATCCGGGCAGGATCGCCAGGATCGCGGTCTGGGGCGTCGTCAGGGACAGGGGGGCGCCGATCAGGGTCGCCACCGTCCCCGTGCCAAGCGCCACGCCCCAGCCGGCAAGAAAGGCCGGCGCGGGTCGGCGCTGACCCCGCGCGCGGATCGCGCCCGACAGGGCCGCCGTCAGCATCAGCAGCGCACCCAGCGTGGCCAGCGGCTTGTGCAGGCCGACAAGCCAAGGCCAGACCGCGCCACCCAGCAGGGCCAGGCTAAGCGGGCGCCAGGCCGGATAGGGGCCATGATCCGATGGCTCAAGGTATTGGCCGATCCCGTCCAGAAGCAGCAGCGCCCAAAGCGTCAGAAGCAGCGCCCACATCAGCGGGTTCTGCGGCTGGATGTAGAGCTGCGGCAAGGTCGCGACGGGAACCGTTCCGCCCATGCCGAAGGCGTCCAGGCTGGGCCCCTGCGAGAGATCAGGATCGACGATCTGGACGGCAGGCCGCCCCAGCGTCGCCAGCGTCAGGCTGCTGGCGATGAAGATCGTCACCGATCCGAGATAAAGGATGTCCGCCGCGCGCGCCATGACTGCCAACGCCTGTGTTGGCGCCGCAGTTTCGGCAAAGAGGCCGCAATGCGGACAGGTTTTCGCCTCAGCCCAGCCGGCCGTCAGCCCCCAGCACGGTCGCACCGCCCAGATAGGGGTGCAATGCCTGCGGAAGCAGCACCGAGCCGTCGGCCTGCTGGCCGTTCTCCAGAACCGCGATCAGCGCGCGCCCCACGGCCAAGCCCGATCCGTTCAGCGTATGGACGAATTCCGGCTTGCCGGTCTTGTCGGACCGATAGCGCGCGTTCATCCGCCGCGCCTGGAAATCGCCGCAATAGCTGACGCTGCTGATCTCGCGATACTTGTCCTGACCGGGCAGCCAGACTTCCAGGTCATGGGTGATCCGCGCCCCGAAGCCCATGTCGCCGGTGCACAGCACGATGGTGCGATAGGGCAGTTCCAGGGCTTCCAGCACGGCCTCGGCGCAGCGGGTCATGCGGTCGTGTTCGTCCACGCCGGTGTCGGCATCGGTGATCGAGACCATCTCGACCTTCTCGAACTGGTGCTGGCGCAGCATCCCGGTGGTGTCGCGGCCCGCGCTGCCGGCCTCGGACCGGAAGCACTGGCTGTGGGCGACCATGCGGCGGGGCAGGCTGGCGTGATCGACAAGATCGCCGTTCACGGTATTTGTCAGCGTCACTTCCGAGGTCGGGATCAGCCAGTAACCTTCGCGCGTCAGATAGCTGTCTTCGCCGAACTTGGGCAACTGGCCAGTGCCGACCATCATGTCTTCCAGCACCAAGACCGGGGTCCAGGTTTCCTGGAGGTCGTGTTTCGTCACATGCAGGTCCAGCATGAACTGGGCCAGGGCGCGGTGGATGCGCGCCACGCCGCCCTTCAGCACGACGAAACGGCTGCCCGACAGCTTGGCTGCGGTTTCGAAATCCATGCCCGGCTTGACGCCCGTGATCTCGTAATGCTCGACCGGGGTGAAGTCGAAGGCGCGCGGGCTGCCCCAGCGGCGCAACTCCACATTGTCGTTTTCATCGCGGCCGTCCGGGACGCTGTCCAGCGGCAGGTTCGGGATATCCATCAGCAATTCGCGCAGCCGGCCATCCAGAAGCGATGCCTCGGCCTGCATCTTGGTCACGTCGGCCTTCTTCTCGGCAATCATGGTGCGCAGACGCTCGAACTCGGCATCGTCGCCGCGTGCCTTGGCGGCGCCGACATCCTTGCTGGCGCGGTTTTGGTCGGCCTGGGCGGTTTCCGCCGCGACGATACGGGCGCGGCGATCGGCGTCCAGGGCCAGGATGCGATCCGACATCGGCGCGATCCCGCGCCGCGACAGGGCGGCATCGAAAGCTGCAGGGTTTTCCCGGATGGCACGGATGTCATGCATGATCGTCACCTGGACTGGAACAGTTGCCCGGTGACTAGCCGATGCGGTGGGCTTGGGAAAGCCCGGTCAGCGGGCCTGGTCCAGCAGGGCGTCCAGGGCGGGCCAGAACTGCGCGGCGGTCAGGTGGCCTTCCAGGCGCCCCACCTCGGACCCGCCGTCCAGCAGGATGAAGGTCGGCGTCACAAAGGGGCGGCGCGCCAGGGCCAGCCCGTCGGGATAGGGGCCGTGGATATCCACCCGCATCAGCGGCGCGGCCCGTCCCGCGCCGGATGCCGCATAGGTCGGCCCGATATTGCGGTCCCAGGCCTCGCAATAGACGCAGCCGTGCTTTTCCACCATCAGCAGGCGCAGCGGTCCGGCAAGGGCGGGCAGGGCGGTCAGGATTAGGACAAGGGCGGCAAGAAGACGGATCATCGGCGCAGTATCGGCGTCCTCACGCCGCTTGGCAATCGCCGCGCGGCCCCCTATCCCTTGGCCATGGACGAGCTTCTGGAACCCCTGGTCGCCAAGGACCGCCGCGCCCTGTCGCGGGCGATCACGCTGATCGAATCGACGCGGCCCGACCATCGCGACCGCGCGGTGGCACTGCTGGCGGACCTGCCGGACCGGCAGGCGCTGCGGATCGGGCTGTCGGGCACGCCCGGCGTCGGCAAGTCCACCTTTATCGAGGCCTTCGGGACGATGCTGACCGAACAGGGATTGCGCGTCGCGGTGCTGGCGGTCGATCCGTCGTCCACCCGGTCCGGCGGGTCGATCCTGGGCGACAAGACGCGGATGGAGATGCTGTCCAGAAACCCCATGGCCTTCATCCGGCCCACGCCCTCGAACGCCCAGCTTGGCGGCGTGGCGCGGCGGACGCGCGAGGCGATCCGGCTCTGCGAGGCCGCGGGTTATGACGTGGTGCTGATCGAGACGGTCGGCGTCGGCCAATCCGAAACCCTTGTGGCCGAGATGTGCGACCTGTTCGTGCTGCTGCTGGCCCCTGCGGGCGGCGACGAATTGCAAGGCGTCAAGCGCGGCATCATGGAGATGGCCGACCTGATCTTGGTCAACAAGGCCGATGGAGACCTGCTGCCCACCGCCCGGCGCACGGTGGCCGATTACGCGGGTGCCCTGCGCCTGCTGCGCAAGCGCCCGCAGGATCCCCAGGGCTATCCCAAGGCGCTGCCGGTTTCCGCCGCGACCGGCGACGGGTTGGCAAAGGCCTGGGATGAAATGCAGGCCTTGGCCGGGTGGCGCCGGGATCACGGGCATTTCGCATTGAACCGGGCCGAACAGGAACGCCAGTGGTTCCTGGCCGATGTGCGCGCGGGCCTTCTGGCGCGGCTGGAAACACCCGCCGCGCGCGACCGGCTGGCCGGGCTTGGCGATGCCGTGGCCCAAGGCGGCATGGCCCCGGCCGAGGCCGCGCGCGACATGCTGGATTGGCTGGCGCGGCAGGATTAGACGCCCGATTTTGCGGCCCGCGGGTTGCGCGAATCGGATAGGGTTCATGGCATGGACAAGGTGAGTGACATGCTTGATCTGCCTGACGACGACACACTTTATGCAGCCCTGCTGGCGCGCGATCCCGCATGGGAAGGCCGCGCCCTGGTGGGCGTGACGACCACCGGCATCTTCTGCCGCCTGACCTGCCCGGCCAGAAAGCCCCTGCCGGGGAACTGCCGCTGGTTCGCCTCGGCCGATGCTGCGCAGGCGGCGGGCTTTCGCCCCTGCCGCCGCTGCCATCCGCTGGGCGCGACGGCCGACGGGGATCCGCTTGTCCGCGAGTTGCTGGCGCGGCTGGAGGAACGTCCCGACCACCGCTGGTCCGAGGCTGATCTGCTTGCGCTCGGCCACGATCCTTCGACCGTGCGGCGGGCCTTCAAGCGGCATTTCGGGCAAAGCTTTCTGGACATGGCGCGTGCGGCGCGGCTGCGCGGGGCCGTAGCCAGCCTGGCGAAAGGATCACAGATGATCGAGGCGCAACTGGACGCGGGATTCGATTCGGCCTCGGGCTTCCGGGCGGCTTTCGCGCGGCTGTTCGGCCACGCGCCGCACGTTCTGCGGCAGGGCACGGATCTGCTGGCCGATTGGATCGACACGCCGCTGGGGGGCATGATCGCCATCGCGGATGACCGCGCGCTGCACCTGCTGGAATTCATCGACCGCAAGGCCCTGCCCCAGGGGCTGCGCCGGTTGTCGGCCCATGTCGGCGGCTGGGTGGGGCTTGGCCGTACGGCGATCCACGATCTGACGGAAGCGCAACTGGCCGCCTATTTCGCGGGTCAGGGGCCACGGCTGGAGGTGCCGGTGGTGCTGCATGGCACGCCCTTCCAGCAGGTGGTCTGGCGCGCCCTGCAGGACATCCCCGCCGGGCAGACCCGCAGCTATGCCCAGTTGGCAGGCGTCATCGCGCGGCCTACGGCGATGCGGGCGGTGGCGCGGGCTAATGCCACGAACCGGATCGCCCTGGTGGTGCCCTGCCACCGCGTGATCGGCGCGGACGGCACCCTGACCGGCTAT
>JAPSIP010000149.1 GCA_031178645.1 Paracoccus sp. (in: a-proteobacteria)
CGCCCCTGCGGCAGGATGGCGGCGTAGCGATGAAAGAACAGCGGGCGGAAGATCAGTTCCTGCGGCAGGGCCGACAGGAACGGATAGAACAGCCAGATTACCGCCAGGAACTCGGGCCGGGCGCGGGCCATGGCGAACAGCGCGCCGGGCCGGGCCTGCCACAGGATCAGCGCGCCTGCGGCCAGGGTGACCAGCGCGATGCCCGCGATCTCGGCCCACGGCAGGCGGCGCCAGCCGCGCACCAGTGACCGCCAACTGAAGCCTCCGGTCAGCCACAAAAGGCCCATCCCGACCAGGCTGAAAACCGCAAGGGCGGGGAACAGCAGGTCGGGCGGCATGAACAGCGCGATGGCCAGCGGCGCCCCGATATAGAGCGCCGCGAACTCGGCCCCCAGCCAGAACCGGGGTCTTACCGCGTCAGGCGCGTCTGCAACCATCGCACCCAATCCGCACGGCTGCCCGCGAAGGCGTTGAGGTCGGTATTGCCTCGGATGCCCGGCACGATCCCGGTGCCGGTATATTGCCAGAAGGCCCAACGCTGGCCGGGATAGGGAACGCTGGGATGATTGGCGACCGAGCGCAGCCAGAACTCGGCCCGCATGTCGCCCAGCCGGTTGTCGCGGTAGAAATCCACCGTGGTATAGATGATCGGGCGCTGACCATAGTGGCGGCCCACGATCTCCATGAAGATCGAGGCCTGCTGCTTGATTTCCTGTGGCGAGGGCCGATAGGGGCAGGTCCGCGAATTGGTCCATTCAAGGTCGATGACCGGCGGAAGCGAGCCGATCTCACGCGGGACCTGGCGGATGAACCAGGCGGCCTGTTCCGCCCCGCTGCGGCAGAAGTAGTAGTAATGATAGGCGCCGCGCGGGATGCGGGCATCGGCGGCCTCTCTCCAGTAGCGGTGGAAGTTCGGATCGTAATGATCGCCCCCCTCGGTCGCCTTGATGAAGGCAAAGCTGATGCCCGCGTTGCGGACCCGGTTCCAGTCGATGTCACCCTGCCACCGCGACACGTCGATGCCGTGGACGGCATGGCCATAGGGATGGCGCCCGCCCCAGTCATGCGGCGCCGAATCGCCCAGTTGCGGATTGGCGCCCGGTCCCGGCGCGGGCCGGTATCCGCCCCGTTCCGGCGTGCGCGAACACGCGACCGCCAGCACCAGCATCAACCCAAGCAACAGCTTCGATAAAACCCTCATCCTGCCCCCGTGACGTCCTGATCGGATCTTGTTCGGTCAGGCTTATCGCAAGGTCGTGAGGAAAAGTCACCGGGCCGTGACGGTCACGAGTGCGTCAGAAGCGGCCTATTGGTCCGCAGGTTCGCCAACGGCGACGGGGGCTGCTTCCGTGCCGCGCGCCTCGCCTTCTTCCAGCTGCGGCGTTCCTTCGGGCGACACCAGGGGCGGGGCCGTTCCGTCGGTGCCCTCGGCATTCGTCAGGGGAGTGCCTTCGGGCGGCGGCGTGGTCGAGATGCCGGCGTTCTGTTCGTCCGTGCCGGGCCTGAACACGATGAAGGCCACGAAGGCGGCGATCAGCACGACGGCAATCGCCGTCAGGGCTGGCACGTGGCGGCGGGCCGAACGCTGTGGGTCGTTGTCATTGTGGGACATGGGATCCTCTCCGATAGCTTGGCAAGCCAACTGCCGGAGGCAGGCCTAGTTCCTGTCGGGCACCAGCTTTCCGGGGTTCAGGATGTTCCGGGGGTCAAGCGCGGCCTTGATCTGCCCCATGACCTGCCAGCCCTCGCCATGCTGGGCAGCCATCAATCCACGCTTGCCCGTGCCGATGCCATGTTCGCCGCTGATCGTGCCGCCCACGGAAAGCGCGCGTTCGGCCATGCGCGTGGCGATCCGCTTGGCCGCCCCCACCTCGTCGGGATTGGCAGGGTCCACCAGAAGCAGCGAATGGAAGTTGCCGTCCCCCACATGGCCCAGGATCGGTCCGATCAGCCCTTCGGCCGCAATATCCTCGGCCGCGGCGTGGACGGCCGCGGGCAGATGCGACATCGGCACGCAAACATCGGTGATCAGCCCCGAAGCACCGGGACGCAGCGCCAGACAGGCATGATAGGCGCCGTGCCGCATCCTCCACAGCCGGGCGCGATCCTCGGCCGTGGTGGCCCAGTCGAACCCTTCGGCGCCGAACTCGGCGGCAATCTCGCCAAAGCGCGCCGCATCCTCGCGCACGGCGCCGGGGCTGCCGTGGAACTCGATCATCAGATGCGGCTTTTCCGGCAGGCTGCTGCCGGAATGAAGGTTGAAGGCCCGGGCGCTTGCCGCATCGACGAACTCGATCCGCGCCATGGGGATCCCCGACTGGATGGTTGCGCTGACGCATTCCACCGCATGATCCAGGCTGTCAAAGGCGCAGACAGCCGCTGCCACATCCTCGGGCTGGCCGTGCAGCCGCAGGGTCAGTTCGGTGATGACGCCCAGCGTGCCCTCGGATCCCACGAACAGCCCGGTCAGGTCATATCCGGCACTGGATTTCGCCGCGCGCGTGCCGGTGCGGATGATGCGCCCGTCGGCCAGCACGACCTGCAGCGCGATGACATTCTCGCGCATGGTGCCATAGCGCACCGCCGTGGTGCCGCTTGCCCGCGTGGCGGCCATGCCGCCAAGGCTGGCATTGGCGCCCGGATCGACCGGGAAGAACAGCCCCGTCGCGCGCAGCTCGGTGTTCAGCGCCTCGCGCGTGACGCCGGGCTGGACGCTGGCCTGCATGTCTTCGGCCCGAACCTCGACCACCCGGTCCATCCGCGACAGATCCAGGCTCAGCCCGCCCGAAAGCGGCAGCGCGTGCCCTTCGAGAGAGGTGCCGGTTCCCCAGGCGATCACCGGAACCCCGGCCTCGTTGCAGATGGCCAGGATCCTCGATACCTCCTCGGCAGTCTCGGGCCAGGCCACGGCATCGGGCGGCGGCGAGCGGTGGAAAGCCTCGGACTGGGCATGGTGGTCGCGGTCGGCTGCGGTTTCCGACAGGCGCGGACCCAGGACGGCCCGCAGGCTTTGGGCGGTCTCGGCAGGCAGGCTCATGGTCATTCCCTTGGTTGTTGCCAACAGGTTAGCGGGAAGATGAAACTTGGCAAACCCCAGCGCGTTCTGTCATCAACGGTTTACAAAAGTGCCATAACGTCGCGAACAAAGCCGTTGCCAGACCAGATTGGACTTTCCAGGACCGCAGATGGACACAAACCGGATCTCGCCGCTGTATCGGACCGCACCGGGCGACAACGAAACCGCCCTGCCCCAGGGTCTGCGCGCGGAAACGGCGGCCCGGTCCGACCGCGCCTATGTCACCCTTGTGACGAATCCCGATTACCTGCCGGGGGCCGAGGCGCTGCTGCGGTCGCTGAAACTGACGGGCACGCAGGCCGATCTGGTGGTGATGCATCGCGGCCTTGGCCCTGCGCATCTGATGCGGCTGCGCGCGCATGGCGCCCGGCTGATCCAGGCCGAGCTTCTGCCCACCTCCGAAGGGTTCGACCGCGCCCATGCCCGCGACACGCTGCACGCCCGCGCGGCCTTCACCCAGGGCGGCAAACCCGATTTCCACACGCCGCTGGACAATTTCGTCAAGCTGCGGCTGTGGCAACTGGACTATGACCGCTGCGTCTTCATCGACGCCGATGCGGTTGTGCTGCGCAGCGTCGAGAAGCTGTTCGACCTGCCCGAGTTCTGCGCCGCCCCCAATGTCTATGATGGGCTGGACGGCTTCCACCGCATGAACTCGGGCGTCTTCACGGCGCGGCCCAACCTCCGCACCTTCAACGCGATGATGGCGCATCTGGACCGGCCGGGGGTCTTCTGGCGGCGCACCGACCAGACCTTCCTGCAGGATTACTTCCCCGACTGGCAGGGCCTGTCGATCCATCACAACATGCTGCAATACGTGTGGATGAACATGCCCGAACTGTGGAGCTGGGAAGACATCCGCATCCTGCATTTCCAGTATGAAAAGCCCTGGCAGGATCACGACAAGTCGCATCTGCTGCGCCCGCTGATCGACCTGTGGCGGGCCATTGCCGAAGGCCATCCGGTGCCTGACCTGGCAGCCCAAGTCCGCCCCGCCGCCTGATGCGCATCGCCCTGACCGGCGCGTCCGGGATCGTCGGCGGCTTCGTGCTGCGGGCGGCGCGGGCCGGGGGACACCAGGTCACCTGCCTCGACCGCAGCAGCGGCTTTCACTTGGGCGACGTGCCCGACCTGTCGGGGCATGACGCGCTGATCCACTGTGCCTTCGCCCATGCCCCCGGCCGTTACCGCGGCGGCGAAGGCGACGACCCAGACGGCTTCCTCCGCCTGAACTGCGACGGCACCCGCCGCCTGTTCGACGCAGCCGTCCGCGACGGGATAGGCCGCATCGTCTTCCTGTCCTCGCGCGCGGTTCATGATGGTCATCCGGCAGGTGCCAGGCTGGCCGATGACCTGCCGCCCCGCCCGGCCAACCTCTATGGCCAGGTCAAGGCGGATGCCGAGGCCTATCTTGCCCAACTGCCTGTCAGGGGCACATCGATCCGCGCAACGGGTGTCTATGGCCTGCCCGACAAGTGGCACGACCTGTTCAGCGACTACTTTGCAGGGCACCCGGTCCCCCCCCGCGTCGCGACCGAGGTTCACGGCGACGATCTGGCCGCGGCAATCATGCTGCTTTTGGACCAGTCCGCCCCGCCCGGCCAGGTGAACTGCAGCGACATCACCCTCGACCGCCATGACCTGCTGGCCGAGGTCAAGACCCTGACAGGCTGTCCCCATCCCCCGCCAGGGCGAGCCGATCCCGCGCCCCTGCGCATCCAGTCATGCGACCGGCTGCTGGCGCTCGGCTGGAAGCCTGGCGGAATGGCAAAACTGCGCGCCTCCCTGCCCCATCTTCTGTGCTGAAATATCCTCGGGGGTAGGA
>JAPSIP010000150.1 GCA_031178645.1 Paracoccus sp. (in: a-proteobacteria)
GCGCTGTTGTCGCCAGCCATTCTTATTTCCGTTTTCGAACTGTCCCTGTGGTTTTTACATCTAAGCCGTTGACCGACCGCTTGCAAGCAGGTCGGACACGAAACCGTTACGGCCTAACGGCGCCAGAACTGGGGCGAGAACAGCGCCAGAACCGCCAGCGTTTCCATCCGCCCCACGATCATCGCCCCCGCCAGCACCGCCTTGGTGAAGACGGGAAGGCCCGACCACCCTTCCCAAGGCGCCGAGGCAATGCCCGCCGTGCCCTCGAAGGCGGGCGTCAGCGGAATGGCTGCGGCCAAGGGGCCGGTGTTCGTCAGCGCGGCGATGGACAGGATCACGGCCGTCTCGATCTCGATCCGCTGGATCGACACAAGCGCCACCACGACGGCAATGGATGTCGCGAACAGCATGAAGAAGATGAAGGCCAGATAGGCCCCCTCGCGGCGCAGGCGACGGGCGATCTGGCCGCCGCCCGCGACGGAATTGGGATGCACGATCCGCTCCATCTCCCGCTGGCCGTGGCGGGCCAGGGCATAGACGCGCAGCAGCTTGACCCCGCCCGCCGTGGTCGCGAGCCCGACCAGGCCCGCGCCCCCTGCCAGTCGATCGAGGTCCAGCCGGTCGTAGTCAGATAGCTGAGGCCGTTGAACAGCCCGCCCCAAAAGGCCGCCAGCCCGCTTTCCAGGTCATAGACCATCTCGGACATTCCGGGGGGCGCCTGCGTCGCCTCTATCGCGCCAAGGAAATGGCGTGCGAACAGGGACAGCGCGACCAGCGAGACAAAGGCACCGGCCATCTTCAGCTCGGGGTCGTCAGCCAGGCGGTCGCTGGCCCGCAACTCGCCCCCGCCGGGCCAGAAGCGGCGGGACAGGGCGGGGATCAGGAACAGGAACACGGCCATTTCCCCCGGCAGCCCCGAACTGCCGCCGATGGGGCCGAGGACGGGCGAAATTCCACTGGTCGACAGCGTGCCCATCGACCGGCACAGCGCGATCAGCGCCGGGTCGCCCAGTATCAGCAGGATCAGCCACAGGGCAAGAGTCAGCCCGGCATAGACGGGAAAAACCGCCACGGCCGACCGCATCAGCCGGTAATGCGGATGGGTCAGCACGGTTCGGAAGGCTGGGCCGGACAGATGCGGGTTGCGGTCCAGCGGATCGACGGAGCGGGGCAGCCGTTCGTGATATTCCCGCCGCCCATAGGGCTGGGCCATGATCTCGAACCCGCCTATATGCAGAGGGGCCAGGATCGCGGTAGCGGCGACCAGGATGAACAGCCCGCCCATCCAGCCCGCCATCGCCCGCCACAGATGCAGGGGCATCGGCAAAAGGTCCGCGGAATAAAGCGACGCGCCCGTCGTCGTCAGGGCCGAGGTCATTTCCCACCAGGCATGGAACAGGCCGGTGTCGGGCATCGCCTCGGCAAAGGGCAGCGCCATCACCAGGGGCATCCCGGCATAGACGGCCAGCATGGTCAGCAGCGCGTCGCGCGGCCGGGCGTGGTGCGGATTGGCCGCCGTGGCAAGCCCGACCAGCCCTGCCACCACCAGCACCATAAGGCCCGAATACAGGAAGATCCGCGCCAGTTCGTCGTTGTTAGTGACCGAGGCATAGGCCGCGGGAACCATCATCGACAGCCCGGTCAGGGCGGCGACAAGAACGAACAGCGGCAGGCGCAGAAGGCCGGTCATCGCGGATCAGAAGAAGTCGATCGAGACCTGCAGAAGCCGCTCGACCTCTGGCACGTCCTTGGTCAGGGCGAACATCAGGATCACGTCGCCTTCCTCGATCCGGGTGTCGGGGGCCGGCTTCACGATCCGGTCGCCCTTCTGCACGGCGCCGATCAGCACGCCTTCCGGAAACTCGATATCCCGGATCGTCCGCCCCGAGATGGGCGAGGTGGACAGCGCCTGCGCCTCGATCACCTCGGCCTCGGCATCGCCGATGGAATAGATGTCGCGCACCCGCCCGTGGCGGATATGGCGGAGGATCGTGGAAACGGTGGTGGCGCGCGGGTTGATATAGGCGTCGATGTCCAGCACCTCCATCAAGGGCACCATCGTCGGGTCGTTGATCAGCGCGATGGCCAGCTTGGCCCCGGCCTGCTTGGCGCGGACGGATGCCAGGATGTTGGTCTTGTCGTCGTCGGTCACGGCCAGCACCGCGTCGGCACTGGGCACCGCCGCTTCCTCCAGCAGTTCGGCGGACAAGCCGTCGCCGTTCAGCACGATGGTCCGTTCAAGACGGTCGGCTGCGAATTCGGCGCGGCTGCGGTCGCGTTCGATCAGCTTGGTGCGGACGCGGTCGGGGCGGGCCTCCAACGCCTGGGCCACGGCAAGGCCCACATTGCCCGCGCCGATGATGGCGATGCGTTCCTGCTTCAAGGGCGGCTTGCCAAAAATTTCCAGCGTGCGGCCCACATCCTCTCGATGGCTGAAGACATAGATCTGGTCATGCGCGAACAACTGGTCGCCCGGTTCCGGCGCGAACAGCCGCCCCTGGCGGCGCACGCCCACGACAATGGCGCGCAGGGTCGAAAACAGCTCGCTCAACTGCCGCAGAGGCGTGTTCAGCGCCGGGCAGTCTTCTTCCAGCACGATACCCAGAAGCTGCACCTTGCCGCCCATGAAGGTTTCCACGTCAAAGGTGGACGGGGCGGACAGCCGTTGCAGGGCGGCGTTCGCGACCTCTCGTTCCGGGCTGATGACCACGTCGATGGGAAGGTGCGATGTGGTGTAAAGGTCGGAATAGATCGCATCCAGGTATGCATTGCTGCGCAGCCGGGCGATCTTGCGCGGGATCTGGAAGATCGAATGGGCCACCTGGCAGGTGACCATGTTCACCTCGTCCGAATGGGTGGCGGCGATGATCAGGTCCGCATCGCGGGCGCCCGCGCTGTCCAGCACGTCGGGATGGCTGGCAAAGCCCGTGACGCCCTGGACATCCAGGGCATCGGTGGCGCGGCGGATCAGTTCGGCATTGTTGTCGATGATGGTGACATCGTTGCGTTCGCCCGACAGGTGCCGGGCGATCTGCCAGCCGACCTGGCCCGCGCCGCAAATGATGATCTTCATGCCCGTTCCCCTGCCGCCCGCGGACTGCGCGTCACGTCCTGCCTATGCCGACCGGCTGTGCCGCGCAACTGCCCGCAAGGGGCCAGGACCGCGGCGGTCACTTGCCCATCAGGAACTCGTCCTCGGCCCGCATTCCGCCAACCACGCCCAGCGATTTCAGCTTGCGATGCAAGGCGCTGCGCTCCATCCCCACGAATTGCGCGGTGCGGCTGATATTGCCGCCGAAGCGGTTGATCTGGGCCACCAGGTATTCGCGCTCGAACATCTCGCGCGCTTCGCGCAGCGCCATGGCGGTGATCTGCGGCCCGAGGCTAAGGGCGTCGCTGTTGTCGGGCGTGGCCCCCTGCGGCTCAAGCTCGGCCGGCTGGATCGGGCCGCTGCTTTCGGCAAGGATCAGCACCCGCTCGATGACGTTGCGCAGCTGGCGGATATTGCCCGGCCACCGCATGGATTGCAGCGCGGCAATCGTTTCCTCGGGCAATTCGCGCGGGTGCAGGCCCTGGCTGCGGTGGAACTGCTCGATGAAATGGCGGCCCAGCAGGGCGATGTCGTCGCGCCGTTCGATCAGCGAGGGCACGGCGACGGGCACCACGTTCAGCCGGTCATAAAGCTCCTGCCGGAACCGGCCCGCCGCGATTTCCGCAGGCAGGTCGCGGTTGGTCGAGGAGATGACCCGCAGGTCCACCCGCACCCGGTCCGCACCCCCTGCCCGCACGAATTGCTGTTCGGTCAGCACGCGCAGGATCTTGGGCTGGGTGCCCATGGGCATGTCGCCCACTTCGTCGAAATAGATAACCCCGCCATGGGCCTGTTCCAGAAGCCCCGGTTCGATCCCGCGTTCCGGCGTTTCGCGGCCGAACAGGACCTCCTCCATCCGCTCGGGCTCGATGGTGGCGCAGGGGACGGTGATGAAGGGCGCCGAGGCGCGGGGACTGTGGGCATGGATATAGCGGGCGGCCATTTCCTTGCCGGTCCCCGGCTCGCCCGCCAGCATCACGCGGCCATTGGACTTCGCCACCTTGTCCAGGTTGTCGCGCAAACGCTTGAAGGCGACCGAATGGCCCAGCATCTCGGCCGAGCGGTCCGAACCCCGCCGCAGGGTGCTGTTTTCGCGGCGCAGGCGGCTGGTTTCCATCGCGCGGTTCACCACCACCATCAACTGGTCGATGTTGAAGGGCTTCTCGATGAAGTCATAGGCGCCCTGCTTGATCGCCGCGACGGCGATCTCGATGTTGCCATGGCCCGAGATGATGATGACCGGCACATCCGGGTTGTTGCGCTTGACCTGCTTGAGGATGTCGATCCCGTCCATGCGGCTGTCCTTCAGCCAGATGTCCAGGACCATCAGCGAAGGCGGGCGTTCGTTCAACGCCGCCAGGGCCTCGTCCGAGTTCGCGGCAAGGCGCGTCTCGAACCCCTCGTCCTTCAGGATATCCGCGACCAGTTCGCGGATATCGCGTTCGTCGTCAACGATCAGGATATCGCTCATATCGGTGCTGCCTCATCTTCTTTTGTTTTGGTCTTGCGTTGTGCGCCGCGCACGGGATGGCGTTCCCGTGGCAGGCGGATCTCGGCCAGGGCGCCGTGGCCGCCGTGGCCGTCGGACAGCGACAGGCTGCCGCCATGTTCCTCGACGATCTTCTTGACGATGGGCAGGCCGAGGCCCGTGCCGCTGGCCTTCATCGTCACGTAAGGCTCGAACAGGCGGGACCGGTCGGCGGGCAGGCCGGGGCCGTTGTCGGCGATCTGGATCGTGACGGCGTCGTGGTCTGCCCGCAGCGTCACGGCGACCCTGGGCTGCCACCCTGCGGGCGATTTT